>JAGGYO010000161.1 GCA_021162505.1 bacterium | reverse complement strand
ACAAGATCCTTACCTTTAAGAATATTTTTTATTTTATAATCGCCAATATAGCTATATATAATATCATTATAGTTCAAATTCATATCACTTATAAGAAAATATTCTCCGTCTTCATTGAATTTTTTAAAATACCTTTCATAGGCAATGTTCTTTGATATTAAAACAGAGGGATTCCCCTTTTCCTCATTGGTATGGAATGGAAGAGTATAAAGTGTTATGTCCATATTTGAGAAGATATTGAAGGGAAAAAATGTTAAATGACCGTCAACAATAAGGGATATTGAAATTTCTTTTATCTCCTTAAAGAATAATTTATTAAAATAGTTTTTTTCAAATTCAACATCCTGCAAATTGTTTATTTTACTTAACAACCCCTTGAAATTCTTCTTGAATTCCGAAATATCAACATCTTTCACCAATAAACTCACCTTTTGTGATCTGATCTTGAACCGGAATATTTTATTATCAAGAAAAATAAAAATATACGAATCAAAGACATTTTTAAGCTTGTTCTTTAATATTTTATCGTTTTGATCATTATTAAGGATCAATGAATAGTAATAGAACAATCCTTCAAATGGTGAGGTATGCTGCAAAATAAAGGATAGTATCTCTTCTTTTTTCACAAATACCCCGTTTTTAAAGAATTCGGTATTATTTAACGAGTAATATTTTTTTAATTCCTTCTTTAAAGGGTCAATATAAGAATTATCTACTTGGGCTAATTTATAAAAGACCTCAAGCTTTATGGGAGATGCTATGGTATCATTGGCAAGATTTTTCAATAGGCCGGTATTTTTTTGTTTTAATTTCCACATCTGATAATCCACAAAATAATTATAATCCGAAAGCGGGTATTGTGCAAGTATATTTTTCATTTCCTTTAAAATATCAGCATATTTTCTATTTAATTTTTGATAAAGCAAGGCCTGCATTTTCAGATCATATAAAATATTTTCCCTGAGCTCTCTTTTTCTGTCGTGATCAAGGATAATCTGTATCTGCTTTAGTGCATTGTTCCAATTGTTCTGCATCATATGACTAAGAGCAATATTGAACCTGATATTGATCTCCGAATCCTTACTATCGGCTTTATAACTTATTTCAAGAGCTTTTTTAAAATTTTCAAATGCTTCATCTGATTCATTTATATATAGGTGATATAAACCCAATAAATTATACCCGGAAATGTTGGAATTAAGATCATCCTCTTTCAATAGTGTCTCAACATTTTTATTAAAATTATAATAATCCTTTTTCTTTAAATAGGAAATACATAGCTCATTGGTGATATTCATGTCCTCAATATACTCTCCATACTTTATTACCAATGGATCAATATTAAAATTTCCCATTTTGATCTCATTTAAAAGATATTCCTTGAAGTAATTTTTAATGCTCTTCCCGTTATTATATATTTTGTCCAGGGCAAATCCTTTTTCATAAATTTCTTTATTCTCAATAATGTCCATTTGAAAATAAGATCTTAAATGAGCATAGTAAAGGATCAATTCGCCTGTCTCCCTATTTTCTTCTTTGGAATATTTCTTTACAAGATCATTTATGATCTTCATCGCTACCTTTCTCTTATTATTGACTTCAAGTAGTTTTGCTTGATTTATAAGAACAGGTAAAATAAAATTCTTTTCAGAGAACATCTTTCCCATCTTCTGAGCTATTGCTAAGCTCTTAGGGAGATCATTAATAGCATTATAAAATATTATAAGATAATGATAGAGGTTATAACCAAGCTTTGGAGGTAGGTCAGCCGTCATGTTCTTTTCAATATAATTAATTCCTTTTCTGTATTCTCCACCCTTATAAAAGGACTTCAATAAGAAAAAGAATATCTTTATTTTGTCGTTATTCTCAAAGGGTTTACCATATATATCCACTAAATTTTGAAAGTAGGAAGCTGCAATATCCCATTTTTTCTTTCTGTAATTTTTTATTGCAAGATCAAGTAATATATCCATTTTTTCATTGATGAAGCTTTCAATATCAGCTTTTTTTATACCGCTATATCCGAAATATTCTATTTTTCCAAGGGTTTTTTCCAGTCCGACAAACCGATTTTTTCTTTCAATATCGTTCACAATAAGTTCTTTGTTGAGATTTGAAAATGAAGAAACGCCATTAAAGAAAAGATACATTGATAATGTTTTAAGTTCCCCTATCTTAGGCAGGGTTCTAATGAAAATATGATAAGGTTTGATCTCTTCATGTGCCAGATCCGTCAATTTCAAATTATAGCAATGTTTTGTATAAATATTGGCTCCTTCTATTTCATTGAATATTTCAAAACCGTTAGAAGCAAAGGTAGTGGACTTTTCATTCACGACATGCAAGCCAACAGGATTATAATTAAAATTCTTTTTGCTATAGTATAACGAGCTCAATGAAAAGGTCATTGGACGGTTCTCATAGATCTTATCACCATAGGAAATTATATAATCACTACTATCTATACTGTTAATATTAAGAAAATCTTTACCATCATATTTTAAAAAAGTTCCATTTTTATTATCACAAAACACAATAGTATTACCCTTTAAAGTACTTAATACTTCATTAATATCCAGATAATAGGGTTTAATGAAAAAATTAACAGCGGAAGTCCGATTCTCTGAAAGCTCTATTTCAATCTCTTTTGCATCCCCTTTTTCTTCTAATAATTTATCCTTCAAAAATTGAATATTCCTATAAAATATATTATCTATTTCGCTTGCAAATGTCCATCGGTAATCACCAACTTGATTGAAAAAACTCAAGCCCGTCTTGAATTCCATTAATTCTATATAACCCTTATAATCTCCACTTTTAAATTTTTCTAATGCTCTATTTGAGATAAATTCCAAAGCAATGGGTAATAACTCCTGAGGAATGGGTTCATAGATGTTTTGCAGGCTTTCAAAACTTTTGTCATTTTCACCCAAAAGATAGTAATAATACCACTCTAAACTGTTTCCTTGTATATGTGTAATAGCATCAATTGCCTTTTTTATTAATTCGTCATCTCTCGTATTCAATTTTAGATTTATCAAGTATTTTGCATAATACAGTAGACCTTTTAATCTAAATGACACCTTACCAATTAGATAATCATCTATGAGCTTATCAAGAGCGAGCAAATGTAAATAACTTTTTCTATAATTTTGAAATAATTTTGTAAGATCCTTGCTTGGTACGAATTCCTTCGCATTGTGTATCTCAATAAAAGTTCTAAGATAAAGTAAATACCCTTTATTCTTTTGGTGGGCGGGGTCAATAATAAGATCCTTAAATGTCTTGAAATCAATAATCTCATTAAAATCACCTTTCCCAAAATTAATATTATAAATATTTATTAAATTCTCTATCTTACCTTGAAGCGTCTTGTTCCTCTCTATATTTTTAAAGCTCTCGTTAAAATACCAAAGAGCAGATTGGATTTTGTTTTCTTGTGAATAGTTCAAACCCTCGTGGTTCAAGATTATTGCCATTTCCGCACTCTTTTTTTCTTTTTTTGATAAAAGTTCAAGACGCTTTTCCAAATAACTATTCGCTCTTTGATGCTCCCCGAGTTTGGAGTAAACGAAGGTCAGGTTCTTATATATCTCTTTTAATGCCTTTCCTCTTCCTGTGCCGCCGCCAAAAATTCCACCGATAGAAGTGGAGATATTCAAGAATCCACTTTCCTTTTTGAATTTATAGCTTTTCATCTCCTCTAAACTTTTTTCCAAAAACTCTCTTGCTGCGCTATAGTCCTTCAATTTGATATAGAGATTTCCCAATAACTTGTATTCAAATACGAAATTTTTTGTTTTCATCCCTTTTTTCAGGTCAATTTCCTTGAGAATATAATAAAGAGAATCATTATAATTTTTGTTAATATAGCTGGTAAACACAAGATATTTGTATAGTTTAATCTTATCTTTTAGCTGAAGATCTTCGGATTCCAGCGTATGCAAAAGTTCTAATGCTTTTTTTTTCCTTTTATCAATAATGTTCGATCTTGCTAAAAGTAATATTTCTTCCACCTTCTGCTCTCGGTTAAAATAAAAATTAAAACTTTTATATTTTTTCTCCAAATAGTAGGACAAATTATCATAATCGTCTAATTGGAAAAAAGTTTTAGCTAAATATGAGAGAAGTATTCCATTCAAATAGTAGTTCTCATTGGTGCTTAAATTGAAAGATTTAATAAATACCACTTGGCTTTTTTAAAATTTTTGTGATTATAATTATACATACCGTAAGCGAAATAATAAAAACTATTCTCCCATTTTCTTAGATTTGCATCCTTGATGAACCCTATTTTTAAACGCTTCTCCAAAAATAGTGTAATAAGAAGTTTTTTATATTTATAAAGTTCATGCTTTGAATTAAGATTCTTATTAATATTTACGAGACCAACGGGATTATACTCTTTTAAATAATAGTAGTACCAAAATATGATCCTAAGATCATTTGGAAATATTTTTGTCAATACCTCCAAGTATTTTATATCCTTTCTAAGGAAGATATCCTTTATATTTAGGTTTTTCAGCATATATATACGGGCTTTTTCCTTATTATCTTTCAATTGGAAATATGTATTTCTTATCATATTGAGGTTCTTTCTCTTAAGATATATTTTAAATCGTAAAAATTTAGCCTCATCCTCATTTTTATCCTTCAACCCATCCAGAGCTTTATCATAAAACTGTAATTGATATAGAACATTGGCTTTCAACAATATAAATTTTTTATTGTTGAGATCATTTAAAATATTGAGTTTTTCCCATGCATCCAATAGTGGAGTAGCAAATGTGGCCAATACCATATCCTCATATTTGGATTTGAGATATATTGGAATATTTGAAGATAATATTTTCCATATCCTTATTTCTTCATAAATATTACCGGTCTTTTCATATACCTTCATTAAATTGTAATATGAACTAAACCTTAAATAATATTGGCTATCATTGCTTGAAAGTTCTTTGAAGATCTTCACCGCTTTTACAAAATTACCCTCATTAAAAAGGAGAGTGGCATAAATGAGCATTAGACGCCCGTTATCATTGTTTTTGTTTACATAGGTCTCAATATCCTTGGAATGTATCTTTTTAAAAACATAGCCGAAAAGGATCTCATAGATCCTATGATCATTTTCACTGAGCTCTTTTTTCAATTCTTTCAAATACTTTTTGGCAGTGCCAATATCCTTGATCTTTAATGATAATAAGAAACTGTTCTTAATATTACTTTTACTGCTTCCCTTTAAGAGCATTAATCGTTTATAGGCAAAAAGTTTGTTTGCTTCACTTTTAAAAGGATATTTTTCTATATCTAATTCTTTTTGAAACAGAGGTATCTCTCCAAATAAATCCAATTCAAAGATATCAAAATTTCTCAATTTTTCACTAATGAACAGTTTGCCGTTGATGGCGTTCAATGAGGTAACTTTAATACCCTTCCTTAAAAGCGGGATCTTTTTATTCTCATAAATAAAACATGCGGCAGAAATATTATAATTTTCCAAAAAATAAAGACGCTGACTGATAAAAGAAGGGAAGTAAACATTATGATCATTCTTATAATAATCTGTTAATTCCTTAGTTTGCAAACTGTACTTTTTTACCAGATAACCATTTGCAAAGTAGATATTATATTTATAATAAGTAGGATGGATTCCGTTTCCTATTTTTAATTTCTCTTTTGTCCTCAGATTATAGGTATAAACGATCCCATCGGCAGAATAGGTAATAAGGTCATTATTAATAAATCGAGCTCCGTTTATACTTTTTCCAAGCTCAATGATCTTTTCTCTATGCTTTTTCCTGTTGATCAGTTTTAATGTCCCTCTGGAATCTTCCTTATTGGAAACATAGAGAATAAACCTTTCATCATAACTTATATCAAGCGCAGTAGGCAGGATAAAATCATCTTTTAATATTTCCACTTCACCATTTTCCGCCTTTTCCATTATTTGCGTGGAGGATTTTGAATATTTAATAAAATAAAGATTCGTTCTTTTTACGGGAAATATTTCATTTCCTAAATAATTGGTCAATTGTTTTGAGAACATTGTTCCAAAAAATATTAAAAATATGATAGTTATTATTCCCTTTTTCATATATCTATTTTTTACTTTTTAATTCATACCAAACATTATTTCCACCACCCCTTCTTACGATTTTATTTTGTTTAATTAACAATTTTAAATCACGGGAAACGATTTCTTTACTAATATTAAATTTATCCCGAACCAATTTGCTTTTAACCTTACCTTTTTTTTTGATGTAGGCAAGAATCCATTTTTGTCTAATTATTGGTTTCGTGTCAACATTTGCGTCAACATTTGCGTCAACATTTGCGGCGGATTTGCGTCGATTTTTTCTATAAAATATTACTTCAAAAAACCTTCCTGTTTTAAACTCAACCCTAACACTATCCTGTTTCGACAACCTTTGTATCCTTTTGATTCCAGAACCTGCTTTTTCAACTAATTTTAACCGATAAATAAGATCAACTAAAATAGGATTTCTAAGCATGCTTCTTTTTCCTAATTTTTCTTTTGGGAACAATAATCTTCCGGGGTTGATAATTTCAACTTTATCCGGCGAAATATTTATTTGAACGGTCGAATTAATGTTATAATCCTTATGAATCATTGCATTAATTATCGTTTCTCTCAATGCTTCTTTTGGTAATTCTAATTTAGTTTTATGCCTCAGTTCGTCTTTTATAATTATTGCAGTATTTAATTTTGATATTAAATACTTGTAAGCATTATCTAAGTT
>JAGGYO010000061.1 GCA_021162505.1 bacterium | reverse complement strand
ATATTAAGATATGCGTTTCTTATTAATCTCGACGGATCAAGAGACTTTATCTCCCCTTTTTTAATCAAATTATTTTTTACCCCATATATAATAATATCATATTGAGAGTTGATGTCCAATTGGTCAAAGTGTTCGTAGAGAAAGTGGTATAGATCATTAAAATTATATGCGTTCAGCAACAGAATAAATGTAGAGATATTAGATTTTTTAAATTCTATTTTATTCAGATGTTCAATGACCTTTTTAACAGTATACGGCTTTTCTAATAAAGTTTTTACTAATTTTTCATAGCTTGGGGTTATGGTTTGTTTAGGAGAAAAAATATAATAGGTCTCTTTCCCGAAATTAAAAGGTATATTTTGAATATCATTAAAAACTTCTTTGAAATATTTTTTCATTGATCTTTTTAATTGTTTTTCTCTGACAAATTTAAATAAAAGCTCTTTTTTAAATTCAGTGGAGCAATTCTCCGTAATGTCAAATATATACTTACTATTGTAATGTTTATGTAGATATTCAATCAAAGCTGCTGAATAATTTTTTTCGTACTTTTTTATCAACTGTTTTAATTGTTCCGTCTCTATTTTCCTACCTGAACGAATAACGGAGTAAATAAAATACTCGTTTTGAATATCGGTAATATTAGGATAATCTTTAAAATTATAGGAAGATGAAAAATCGAATTTATTGTCTATTACATCTTTTTCTGTTTTCAACTTTTTTAAAAATGCTTTAAAATAACCGGAACGAAGTGAAAACGACAGTATGAAATATAGTAGGGATAGAATTGCTATCAAAATAAAAACATATAATATGGGATATTTTTTTGTGTATAATAATATAGCTCCCACAAGAAATAGAGCAAAGTACTTCAAGGTGCCCTCAATGAATGAAATAATATGACCTTTTCTGAATATGGGTATTGGATTATAGGCAAATTGTATGGCAGGATCTTCAAACATTTTTTTAAATACTTCTTGAAACAATTTTGTAAAAATTGAAGCATAGAAGCCGCCGGAAAACAGTAAAAGAATACTGTTTATCAGCATGATCCCCGGATAAATAGAAAAAATATTCACTGTTCCAATATAAGGGATAAGGCGTGCAAAGAGAAAGTTTTGGAAAAGAAATAGTAAATAATGAGAAACGCCGCGAAAAAGTCCGAAAAATAGAGAAAGATCTCTTTCCGTAATATAATTTTCAGCCATTTTTATTTTAAATTGATAATCAACCAAAACGGCTAAAACAAAAGAGAAGAACATCATAATTATTAGTTTGCGTATATATGGAGATTTGACCGTTGATATATCTCTCAAATCTTTCTTGACCTGTTTTGAGTTGAAACTAAAAAAACGAGCATTGGAGAGAAGTAATTTCAATTTACCTGATTTTAATTCAAATAAATAATACATGGCAATTATATTAAATAATGCCGCCAATAAAAGATAATCATGAATATTTACAAAAATGTATTTGGTAAATATAACTATTGCAAAAGCAGTTGTACCCGCCGCGCCGGCGCCACCGGCAAGAATAAAGGGGATTGCTTTTTTTCTAGCCCGCGAGCTCATACCTTCATTGATACTCGTATAAAAAATAATGAGAAAAAATGTTATATATGTTTCAATGAAAATATATGCTATTATATTCGAAATTCTACCACCCGAAACATACCTTAAAACAATATATAATAATGAGGAGAAGACAAAAAATATCCCTAAGAATTTTCTCTTGTTCAACCTTGAAGATACTGCGGAATAAATGGATGAAAGAATAATAATAAATACGGGCGTCAAAAAGTAGGAAATCGGCAGGAATTTAGGACCAAGTTCCTTTAAGAACATAGTATCTATTGCATTTTGAGCGAATGTAAAACTAACCAATGCCCAGCGGAATATTGCCTTGTATTTCGAGGCGGTGGCAAGTGTTTCCTCATCAATACCATAGATCTTTGAATAGAATTTTTTAAGATTAATTCTCATTTTGGGCTTTGTGATAATCCTTGATGATCAGATCTTTTAACTCTTTTACATTATCGATCTTCTTTGGCTTACGAAGAAATTTTTCAATATGCAAACATATTTCTTCGCCGTATATTTCTTTGTCAAATTTATCAAGCCATGCTTCAATAATAATGTCATCGGTAGAATTAAAGGAAGAATTGCCAATAAAAATGAGAGCAAAATATGATTTTCCGGAATAATAAGCCATTCCCTTATAAACACCGTTTGCCGGAACTATTTTATTTTGAACATCTATATTTACCGTGGGAAATCCCAATATCCTCCCCAATTGTTTTCCGCGTAAAACCGTCCCGCAAAGGAGATACTCCCTTCCCAAGTACTTTTCAGCGGTTTTAATTTCTCCATCATAAATACAATTTCGAATAAGGGTGGAAGATATGATCTCTCCGGCTTTTTTATAAAGAGATATAGCATGGGTCTTGATTGAAAATTCCTGTAATTTTTTCTTTAAGTATGAAGCATTTCCCTTACCAAAATGGCCAAATCGGAAATTTTTACCTATGATCACTTCTTTTATATTTGTAATTTCAATTAATTTCTCAATAAACTCGTTGGGACTTAATTTGGAGAACAATGAAGAAAATTCTATGAAGAAAATGGTATCTACCCCTTCATTTTCAAGAAGTTTAATCTTTTCATCATAAGTGGTTAGAAAAAAATTATCACTTCGTGCTTTTATCACACTTTCAGGATGAGGGAAAAAGGTAATAACTCCGAGTTTTAAACCGGGTTTAATTTTTTTTTTTGCAGTCCTTAATAATTTTAAATGACCCAAATGGATACCATCAAAATTTCCTATAACTATAATATGCTCATCCAGATCCTTTTCAAAAAAATCCCAGTATATTTTCATTTTTTACTCATTTTCACTTTATCTCTTTGAAAAGAGAGGATATTTTGATCCTTGTCCGTTAATATAGTAATGTTGAGCGGTTTGATAGTAAATAAAAAACCATCCTTATTTACTGTTTTTTTGAATTTTACTTTGACCGAAGAGAAAGAAGTATTTTCCGGTAAGTCCTTCATAAATATAGAGCCGCCATCAGAGGTGTTTTCATAGAATGGAACAGAGACAGCTATCGCTGCTTTAACAATATTGGGAGATAAAAAGAGAGATTTAATTAGAAATTGCCATTGACACAAACAAGAGGGTAAAAGAAATTTACTCGATGCGCCTTCGTCCAACGGAATCTCTTGTAATAACTCTCCGCTAAGTGAATTAACAGATAAAATAATGTCGTCATCTTCATTCCGTATATAAGAAACACGACCCTTGGAAATGTCCCATAATTTCATTTTCTTAATATAGCCCTTTGTAGATATAGATATTTCACCTTTAATTGTGAACGAACCTTCTACGGAAAAACTAATTTTATTCTGCGAATTACCTTTTTCAATGATTATCTCTTTATATAAAAATTTCTTTCCTGATATTTCCCCCAAAAAAATGGCTATATTGGATTTATTAAAATATGCACCTTGGGTTAAGATCAGTAAAATAATAAGAGAATATTTTATTAGAACTCTAATTTTATTTTCTCTCCCTTTATAATATAATTATAAAAATCCTTGATTATCCTTTTATGATCAAAAGCAATGGGCACGGGTAAAGTATCCATAGAGAACCACCCTATATCCTGCGCATCATCTTCTGCATGCGGATCACCGGATATGATCCTTGCTATAAATACGGTACTTATGGTATGTTGTCTTTTATCTCTTTCCGGATTGGAATATGTGAAAAATTGTTCAATTAGCTTAATATTGAGGGAGGTCTCTTCTTTGGCTTCTCGCTTTGCTGCTTGTTCAAGAGATTCACCTTCATCAACAAAACCACCTGGAATAGCCCAGCCATAAGGGACATTCTTTCTCTTTATTAAGATGATCTTATTGTCTGAAGAATAAATTATAATATCCACAGTTGGAGTGGGATTCTTATATCTTTTCGTCATTTATTATTAGTTCATCCAGCACTTTCCTAAAATCTTCTCTATGACAATACCTTTTGAAAACATTTGATCTTTATTATCCATTTGAGCTCCTAATCTTAAAATTCCTTTGTTATGATATTATAAACCTCGCCCAATAGATCCGTAAGTTCATAAAGTAGAGAAACCTTAATATCTTTGTTCGTCATTTTTTCCAGCTCTGAATCCGCCACCTTAAAATATCTGTCCAATTTACCCCCAATTAAATGTAGCTTATCGAGATAATCCATTTCCATGAAAGGTTTTAGTTTAAAGATGTTTGATGACTCATTCCCCAATTCCTCTTTTATTAATAATAAAACACCATAATGCATTCCGAATTTGGAAAGGATATTAGCATTAAACCTGCTCATTTTCATTGATAACCCCAATACATACAGGATAAAAGCATGTATATATGTCTCCTCATTTTCCAAGTAATTAATGTACACTGAAATGTTTTTTTTGACCTTTTTCGATGGTGAAGAAGGGACCTTTTTATGGCTGATGGAACTAAAATATTTTGAAAAAACAAACAGAGCATCACTTTTATTGACAGGCAAGCCCTCTATCGTTGTGAGTAAAAAAGAGTAGAATTCGTTTATACGGTTTATGGGAATTTTTTTCTTTTCTTTTCTTAATATCTTTGCAATAATAAATAAATTTATTAAATTGTCAGTAATGTACTCTTTGGTCTTTTTTATTTCTGCGATCTTATAGATCAAGGTAAAAAACAACTTGTCGCCTTCAATATAATGCTCAAAATCTATTTTACTCTTTTCTAATAGTGTGATAAGGTCTTGATAAATTAAATTATTTTTCATTTTGGAGATAAATTATTTATTATATAATTGCTCCATTAATTTTGCTCTCTTTTGCTTCAGTACATTTAATTCTGTTTTTTTCCTTATCATAAATGAATCGGCACCATATTGCAAAGCACTGTCTATATACCGCAGGGCTTTATCATAATCACCAATAGCTTCATAGCATATTGAAAGATCATAGTATGCAGCTTTAAGGTCTTTTGGATTCGGACTTTTCGTCAGATCGGAAAATATTGGGATTGCATTATCCCATAAACTTCCTTGGGCAAATTTAATGCCGCTTTTGAATCTTGCATCTTTCCCCGATATTAATCTTTCGCTTTTATAGATAGTATGAGGTGCAATTTGATTAACAAAATTCGTTGCTATCTGATTACGCAAGGAAGACAAAATAGTTTTTGCCAAAGGCAACGCATTGACTGACGCCATGCGCGTAGTTTTTTGTGATTTTGCGGTTTTCTCTTGTGAATATGATTTAGATACAAGAATTTGACCCGTTGTAATATCAATGATCTTAAAGGTAACTTCCACCCTTGCTCTACGCAGGGCTTTGTACATTTTTACATAATAGTACTTTTTTTCCTTTGAATTGTATTTTTTAACATTGACCCATTCTCCGGAATCATGAGTCGAATAATCGCTGACAACTCCGGAAATAATAGCATCAACACCAAGAAGTTTCCCGATCTTTTGTGAGCCAGCTTGTGTAAGCCCAGAGATTGAAAGCTGTTGTTCAGCCATTATCTGATTTAATTGAGTTCTTTCAATGACCTTATAAAAAGCATTATTAATTAAGATTTGTGTTAAACTATTTGAAAAAGCCAATGCAGGATTTTCATTATATCTCTTGTATCTATTGTACATTATTGTAGCACTGAAATCCGAGATAGCAATGGTTTTTACATTTGGTAAAAAGATTTGCGCTGGTTCGAGCATCTTCACTCTAATATAACCACCACCACAATTAAGCAATAAGCCCAAAACTGCAAGTAAACCCAAAATCATAAAAATTCTCTTTGCGTTCCTCATACTTCTCTCCTGTAATATTACATTCTACCTTATTTTTCCAATTATTTCAAGAAATTCTTCCCTGTTAATGAATTTTTTTCCTTGTGTTCTTTGGAGAACTTAATGGAATTGGAACATAATTTTTCATAAATTCCCTTATTTTCTAATATTGAGCTTATCCTTTGGGCTGCACATACACAATCCCCGATATTGCAGAGATATCCGTTATAACCGTTTTTTATAATATCTTCTGCACCACCGTTTTTCATTGCAATAACAGGTAATCCGCCGGCAAGTGCTTCTAAGTAAACAACCCCAAGTCCTTCTTGTTTCGAGGGTAAGTAGAACAGCTTTGCTTTATCAAGATATTTTTTTATCTGTTCCTTTTCCATCTCTCCGAAGAATTCAACATTTCCATACCTTCCTTTCTCAAGATCATTTGGATAGGGACCAATTACATAGAATTTATATTGGGGAAGCAATAAGGCGGTATGCAATAATGTATTGATATCCTTTCTCGTATCATCAAATCTGGCAACGGAAATAATAGTGTTTTGCCTTTTCGTCTTTGAAATTTCGTGCCAATAATCTTCAATTGGCGGATACATTACTTTAATATTCTTTTTATAAAGATAATTACTTCGCGTTGAAATACTTAATGAGTAAAATTTTATTTTTTTACTTAGAACGATCAAATTTTCAAGAATGAAATATAAAGGAAGTAAGAATAATTCCGCAAGAAAGATCAATTTATTTTGCCTTAATTCTTCGGTAAGATCTTTATGGATAAATTCATGCCAAAAAGAAGTGGCGAACCAAATCTTTGGACTAATGGGAAGGAACAAAGCAATTATTCCAAATAATGGAGATGCGCTTATTATTAATATTTTTTTGTAGTATTTTTGGATTTTTTTTAATGCAAACAGCGAAATTATTATTTTAAAAAGATAAATACTTGCAAATTTATTATAATTGTAGATCACCTCTTCGGTATTTTGCATTTTGCCCTTATTATTAATAGTGAAGACCAAGCAATCATCCTTTTTAAATGGTATGATTGAATTAACCATTGAACTCAATCCACCCTTAACATCGTATTGTTCGGTGATAATAAGTTTCGTTTTTTCATTCACCGCGAGAACCTATAGACCCTATGATTTTTTTTCCAAGTGAAAGATGATATTTTAAAAGATATTTAATCATACTTCGGAAGTGTATTTGCGCACCCTTTTTAAACCTAAATCCTTTGAAAATATTCTTGGTATCTGATTCTCTATTATACAAATGGATTACCTTCGTGTGGGGGAAATAGGATATTTTGCAATTATTCTCCCATATTCTCCTGCAAAAATCAACATCTTCAAAATATAGGCGAAATCTTTCATCAATAAATCCTATCTTTGTAAATAATTCTCTACGGACCATCATAAAAGCACCAAGAACCCAATGTGGATAAAATATTCTGTTCATATTAATATCATAATAAAGATGCGATTTATTTATACTCGATTTTTTTAAGAATGTTGCCAATATGGGTGATCGCCTAATAAAAAGTGTGGAATAATTATAGAATCTACGGGCGGAACGCTGAAGTGTCCCGTCAAAGTTTAATAATTTAGTAGCGGTTAATCCGACTTTTTGATTTTTATCCATATAATTAACTAATTTCCTCAATATAGGTTCGATAAAGATTATATCTGGATTTATTATAAGAACATATCTTCCTTGACTTCTTTTTATTCCAACATTATTATTAAATGCAAACCCTTGTTTTTTTCTATTTCGTATAACTTTAATGTTTTCATTTTTTTTAGCTTCGAACCATTTCGATGTACCATCAGTTGAAGCATTATCAATAATTATCAACTCAAAATTTGAATCCTTTTCATATTTCATCAAAGTCCTATAAAATTCCTTCAAATAATGCAATTCATTTGTTGATATGGTGACCAAGCTAACATTAATCATTTATAACTCCCAAATATAACTTTTCGGTTTTTAATGCTGTATTTTCCCATGTAAATTCCTGTGCCCGGAATAATCCGCGTTTAATCAAGTTTTCCCTGAATTCGTCATCATTGAGAATATTGATAATTGCTTGTGCCATATTACCAATATTATGAGGATTTATTAAATAACTTCCCTTGCCTCCAACTTCTTTTGTGGAAGAAATATTCGAGGTGATAACGGGACAACCGGCTGCCATAGATTCCAATACAGGCATACCAAAACCCTCATAAAATGATGGATATAAAAATATTGAAGCTTTTTTATATAAATGGGGGAGAAGCTCATAATCAATATGCCCCAAATGGAGAACCTTGTCCTTTAACCCGGATTCTTTTATTAGTGAGAATATTTTTTCATCATACCAACCACGACGACCGACCAATAATAATTTATATTCAGGAATTTCCTTTGCAATTTGTGAAAATGCCTTTATTATGCCCTCAATATTTTTTCTTGGTTCTAAAACACCGACATATAAAAGAAAATTTTTAGGGAGATCATATTTTTTGTTGAATTTCTTTATTTTTTTTTGAGAAATATCTCGGAAAAACATACTATTTACTCCATAGGGAATATAAGCAAATTTATTTTTATAT
>JAGGYO010000290.1 GCA_021162505.1 bacterium | reverse complement strand
GGAATTGGAACTTATTATTTTTATTATGCTGAAAAGTATTTTTATAGTATAATAATATTATTGTTTATTTTAATTATTGATCTTCTTTTCAGGCAATTGTTGAAAAGAAGAAATTAGGAGGTTTCTGGAATGGATGTGAGTATTAAAAAAATAGCGGATCACTTAGAAAAAGAAGTAAGTATCAAGGGCTGGGTCGATAATTTCAGAAGTTCCGGAAAGATAGCATTTATTATTTTAAGGGACGGAACAGGATTTATTCAAAATGTACTGGTCAAGAATGAAATGTCGGAAGAAGAATTTAACTCAATTAAAGATCTGACTTATGAAGATGTTATTGATATAAAGGGCATTGTAAAAGAGAATAAACGCGCTCCCGGCGGATATGAGATACTTGTAAAACAATTTAAAATAATCTATCATTATGATAAAGAGGAATATCCAATACAAAAAAAAGATCATGGAGTGGATTTTTTATTGAACCATAGACATCTTTGGTTGAGAAGCAAAAAAGAATTTGCCACGATAATGATCAGGGATGAAATAATTAAAGCCATTAGGGATTATATGTATGAAAACGATTATATTCTGCTTGACTCTCCCATATTGACACCAACTGCACCAGAAGGAACGGGTTCTTTATTTGAAACCGATTATTTCGATACCAAGGCATATCTTTCACAATCAGGGCAGCTCTACCAGGAAGCGGGTATATTTGCTTTTAGAAAGACCTATTGTTTTGGTCCCACCTTCAGAGCTGAAAAGTCAAAGACCAAAAAACATCTAACGGAATTCTGGATGATCGAACCGGAGATCGCTTTTTGCGATCTTAACGAACTAATGGAAATAGAGGAAGATTTTGTTATTTATATTATAACAAGGATCATTGAAAGACAAAAGAACAACTTAGAAATATTGGGGAGAAATATAGAAGATCTAAAGAAGATAACCTCACCCTTTTATCGCATATCTTATACTGACGCGGTAAAAATGGTAAATGATGGTGGTCTGAAAATGGAATGGGGAGAGGATTTCGGTGCCGATGAAGAAGCAATTGTAAGCAATCACTTTGATAAGCCTGTTTTTATACATAGATTTCCAAAAAAAATAAAGCCATTCTATATGGAGGATGATCCGGAGGATCCCAAGGTTGTACTTGGTGTAGATCTCATTGCACCTCAGGGTTATGGAGAGATCGTTGGCGGTTCACAAAGGGTTCATGATCTTGATAAATTATTAAAGAACTTAAAAGCCGCAGGTCTTCCCGAGGAGAATTATAAATGGTATATTGATCTCAGGAAGTGGGGGAGTGTCCCGCATTCCGGCTTCGGTTTGGGACTTGAAAGAACTGTTGCATGGATCACGGGAATTTCTCATGTGAGAACAGCGATCCCTTTCCCTAGGATGATCAATAGGATATACCCATGACAAAAGAAACAGCTTGGTCATTTTTAAATGGTTATCGTGGGAAGTTCTTTGAAGGGACCTGGCCTACATTATCAGAGCTTATTAAGATTACAATAGATCGATATCCTGAAAAAAGGGGATTCACGCTTTTAAGTCCAAGAGAGCTGCTTTTAACATATAAAGATATCGGAGAATACATTAATCAGATATCTCAGTATTTAAGAAGTATCGGTCTTGATAAGGGTGATAAAATAGGACTAACTGGGAAAAACAGCCCTGAATGGGCATTGGCATATCTTTCTATATTGAGCATGGGTGGAATTGTAGTCCCTATCGACTACCAATTGGAAACAAAAAATATTGAATCCTTAATGGAATTTGCCGATGTTAAAGTGGCATTTATTGATGAAGAAAAGTATGACAGTATGGGACATGGAACACTTAGATTTAAAGAAAAAATATCTCTTTCTCCTAATATTGAAAATTATATTCTGAATAAAACAAGTCAAAAGGAAATTGATATAAATGCGGCTAACTCTAATGATACTGCCGCTATATTGTTTACATCCGGAACCACCGGCAATCCGAAGGGTGTAATGCTGACACATGAAAATTTGGTCTCGGATTGTTTATTAGCTCAAAATAATTTGCACCTACTTTATACAGATGTTTTTTATGCATTATTACCTCTTCATCATATTTATACGATGCTGGCGGTTTTTATTGAAGCGATTTCAGTGGGAGCGGATGTGGTTTTCGGTCAACGCATTGCAACACCTGTTATATTAAACGACCTGAAAACAGCTAAGGTTACCATGTTCTTAGGTGTTCCGCTTCTCTTTAATAAACTGATCAAAGGAATTATGAAAAAAATAAAAGCAAAAGGTGTTTTTATTTACGGTATTGTAAGGTTTCTCATGGGATTTAGTGGATTCATGAAGAAAGTTTTCAATGTAAAAGTGGGTAAGAAGATCTTTAAAGGTTTATTGCAGCAAGCTTCTCTTTATGATATTAGGATACTTATTTCCGGTGGTGCGCCTTTACCGCCTGAAACATTCAAACAGTTCAATGAACTGGGTCTTGATTTTATACAGGGTTACGGAATGACAGAGACATCGCCCATTATTGCATTAAATCCGGTAGAACATTTTAAAATAAAATCTGTTGGAAAAATACTCCCGCAACTTGATGTAAAGATCGAGCTTGACGAAGGGAAAAAGATAGGCGAGATAGTTATTAAGGGTCCTATTGTAATGAAGGGTTATTACAAAAATCAAGAAGCTACCTATGAAATAATGAATGATCAAGGATATTTGAAAACCGGCGATATGGGTTATCTTGATAAAGAAAATTATTTATATTTAACGGGTCGAAAGAAAAACATTATTGTTACCGAAGGTGGTAAGAATGTATTTCCCGAAGAGATTGAATATTACTATGAATTGGAAGACGGTATTGAACAGGTCATGGTAAAGGGATTCCTAAAGGAAAACAAGGTGGGCTCAGAAGACATAGAGGCAATAATACATCCAAATTATGATTATTATTATGAAAAATATGGCGATATTGTAAAAGATGATATAACCATTCGTGTAAAAGAAGAAATGGAGGAGAAAAGGAATAGGATAAATAGTAAATTCCCACCTTATAAGCAAGTAAAAAGGGTTATGATAATGAAAGATCCAATGGAAATGACCTCCACAAAAAAGATAAAAAGGTTTAAGGTAAATAAATAAAGGAGAATATTATGGAAAAAAAGGACATGCAGTTTTTAAAGGATTTGCTTGCAGAATCTTCACCTTCAGGTTATGAAACGAATATTGCCAAGGTGTGGAGAGGACATGTAAAGACATTTGCCGATAAGGTCAATGGCGACTTTCACGGGAATTCTTATGGAATTATTAATGAAAAGAAGGAAACTTCAATTATTATGACGGGCCATATTGATGAGATCGGTTTAATGGTAAAATCCATTACTCCCGAAGGATTTCTAAGAATTGCTCCGGTTGGCGGTGTTGACGCACATGTTATAGCAGGGCAAAGGGTCAATGTCCATACTAAAAAAGGGAAAGTATATGGTGTATTGGGCCGGAAACCCATACATCTATTAACACCGGAAGAAAGAAAAAAAGTAGCGGAATTTAAAGAAATGTGGATAGACATTGGTGTAAAAGATAAGAAAGAAGCAGAAAAACTTGTTGCTATTGGAGATATTGCTACAATAGATGTGGATTTTAAAAAGATCAGGAAGGATCTTTATGTTGCTCGGGGATTTGATGATAGAATAGGGGTGTTTGCCATTGCAATGGCGTTAAAAATTTTAAAAAAGAACAATTTTAAAAAACATAAAGTAACATCTGTCGGAACTGTTCAGGAAGAGATCGGATTAAGAGGTGCTATCACGGGAACCTATAATGTTCATCCGCATATCGGATTTGCTGTTGATGTTACATTTTCATCCGATGTTCCGGGAATCGGCAAAGAGCTTTTCGGTGATATTAAACTGGGAAATGGTCCTGTTATTGCCAGAGGACCAAATATTAACCCTAAATTATTTGACTTATTGGTAAAAACTGCAAAAGAAAATAAAATACCTTATCAAATTGTTGCGGCGGCAAGGGGTACGGGAACAGATGCGAATGCAATTCAATTAACCAGAGGCGGTGTTGCAACGGCACTAGTCAGCATTCCCAATAGATATATGCATACACCTGTTGAAGTGGTATCAATGAAAGATACTGAAAATACTGCATTATTACTTGCTAAAACAATAATGAATATTAAGAAAAAAGAAGATTTTATTTTATAGATGTGTAGTATGAAAAAGATTTTATTTATTTCATTTGCTTTATTTTTAACGATTTTTATGGTTTCATGCGGATCAAAAACTCAAGAAGAAAATAATGTTGCAAAACCTGTGGCGCAAAAAGCCACACAGGTAGAGAAAAAAAATGTTCCTAATACACCAACAGTTACTTTAATAATTGCAGATTCTGAAGAAAAATTTCAAGATGTTACTATCAGAAATGATGCTCCAAATCCCGGTGTAGTAAGTTATGCTTATTCTGTAAATGCGAATATTGCTAAAGACGGACTTGTCGGTTTTTATATAGGATTCACTTATAAAAATGGTGTGTTAAGCGAACCGGATTTAGATTTGAAAAATTATAATGTTACAGATATTACAATTACAGTAAGTAATTTAAAAACAAAGAAAAGTAAATTTGGAGGTATAAGGATTGATAAGTTAAATCTTTCCTTTAAAGGCACAGCAAAAAAACTGGGTAATAATGGTTTCCCAACAAAAGAAGTTGTGAAATTTGAAGGAACAGTTATAAAATAGTGCTAAGTTTCTTCTTTTGATTTTGCTAATATTGGTATCTTAGTATTACAATTTAATAGGTAAAATAATAATTAATGAAAGCATCAAAGAGTCGTACTACCGCCTTATATAAAAAAGCGCTGGAAAACCGAGGGGAAATATATAGACTTATTGGAAGAGTTCAAAATAGTTTGAACGATTATGAAAAAATTATAATTATTAACAAAAAACTTGGTGAGCTCCAAAGTAATGTATTGATCAATCTTGAAATTTCAGATATTAGATTTAATATGAGTAAAAGTTTATCCGAAGTGGAAAAAACAGTTAAAGATGTCATAAAAAATAATAAAAGCAAGATGATATTAATAAAGGCACATAATATTTTAGCAAATGTTTATGTAAAAAAAGGAATGTATAATAAAGCTTTAGAAAGTTATGAAAAACTTGAAATAATGAAAGTTAGCAAAGGAAAGGATTTTGTTGTTAATAATGGTTTGGGTGTTTGTAATATTTTTTTACATCATTATGAAAAGGCATTGAAAATTTTCAAAAAAAATCTAATACTAAATATTGATAAGATAAACAGGTGCAAAACATTGAATAATATTGGCTATATATACTCACAAATAGAAGATTTTGATAATGCTATGAGGTATTATAAGGAATATCATGAACTTTCAAAAAAGATAAATTATAAGATGGGAATGTGCAAATCTTTTTCAAATATGGCGGCAATATTGGCAAAAACAGGAGATATGCTCAATGCCAAAAGTTACTATCAAAAGTATCTTCAATATTCAAGGGATATTGAATATAAGACGGGGATCATCTCCGCAAAGCTCAATCTTGGGTATATCTATATTAACCTTAATGAACCAAATAAAGCCAAAGAGAATTATCTATTTGTTTATGAAAATTTAAAGAACGGCAATAACAAACTAATATTGCTTACAGTATTGAATAATTTGGGAAATCTCTATAGAGAAGAGGGGAGATATAATAGAGCAATGAGTTTTCTCAAAGAAGGCGAACGATTAGCAAAAGAGTTAAAGAACTATCTTAATTTAGGCAGTGTTTATAACAATATGGGGAATGTTTATTTAAAAACTGGAAAGATCAAACAAGCCGTTAGTGCTTTGAAAAAAGCGGAAAAAATATTAAAAAAAAATAATTTGAAGTATACTTTAAAAGATACTTATAGCATACTCTATGGATTATATCTGCAAATAGGTAGTTACAAGGAATATCTTAAATATTTTATATATTTTATTGAACTATTGATGGATATTGGAAACGAAAAGATTTTAGAAAATATAAAGATAAATTTCTGTTTATTAAATGAGAAATTAAAAGAGTTGCAAAAAGAGAAAAGGAAACTTGATAAGATCAAAGAACTTGTCAACGTCATTAATATAGTAGCTGATTTTCTCTTAAACGAACAAACAAGTATTATGAGAGTTCTTGGATTGAAGGAAGATGAAATTGTTATTATAAACACTACAAAAGATATTAATGAAAAAATAATTATAAAATACGAAGAACTTTTAAAAAAAATATGCGAGGGGTTGTAATAATATAAAAAATAGTGTATAATCAAAACGGCAAAAACGGGTGATTTCAAATGTTTGCCGAGGAAGATAGTTTATGAAAAAAAAGAAGTATGTATTTAATAATTTGTGCGAAATTCCAAGATTGAATAGTGAAAAATATCCTGATAAAATATCTCACAAGTTCAGAAAGGGGAAAGATAAAACTATAAAGACATATAAGGAATATTATCGCGATATTCAAGTAATAAGTGCGGGCTTAACTTCATTCGGCGTGGAATCGGGGTCTACTATCTCATTGTTCTGCGATAATCGGTATGAATGGTCGGTACTCGATTATGCTATGCAGGGATTGAGTGTAATTAGCGTCCCTCGTGGCACGGATTCTTCAGCATTTGAACTTACTTTTATATATAAACATTCGGATTCCAACTTTTTAATCGTTGAAAACTGGAATCTTTTAGAAAAAATATTAGAACATCTTGATAAAGATATTTATAATACTATTGAAAAAATATTTATAAT
>JAGGYO010000005.1 GCA_021162505.1 bacterium | reverse complement strand
TATATTTTATTAATGCCTTTAATTTTTCAATATAAGGATTTTTCATCTGGCGCATTTTATTATATTCTTTTTTTGATAAAATGGTTTGAAGGTCCTTTCTAATTCTTAAATAGTTAAAATTCTCACCTTTCTGGCGACTGTTTTTAAGGGCATTATATTCTTTTAATTTGGGTTCAATATGATGAACAAATCGGGAAAAAAAATTCTTTTCTCTGGAAATGGAACTAAAATGTTTTTTTATCCTTCTTTGTTCGTTTTTTAGGAAATATATCTCATCTGCAAATAGTTTCGGATTATCGTATTCCTCATTGAGTTCAGAGAAAAGTTTTTCCAAATCGTCATACTGTTTTATAAATATCTTCTTTGCGGCCTTTTGATCATCCTTATATTTTTTATAGGTCATCTCCTTTAAGAATTTATCAAAGGGTCGAAAACGCTTTTGAATATCGATCTTTTCTCCATAAATACTGATCATCGAAGAAATAATGATGAGAACTCCAATTATGAGTTTATTTAAATTTCTTTGATTGAACATATAGATCAAAACCCGTATGTCTTATCCTTATATCATAATACAAAATAATAAGAGCAATATAAACAATTGGGAAAAAGGCGGAAGTGACAAGTGTTTGCAGAAGATCAAATGGTAATTGAAAAAGTTGTGCTTTCATAATGCCCGCTTGTGTACCTTGTGATACATATTTACTAATACCTAAACTCAATTCTAAAAACTTAGCTGGTATTGTGATCAGCATTGAAGCTGCAACGCTGATACCGTAATAAACAAGAAATATTAAAAAGACCTTATTATAATTTTTCTGCGAGCCCTTTTTGCCTTCATGCATTTTCATTAGATCTGCGCTTCGCTGCATTGCTTTTGATCCGCCTTTATTCTCCAATACCACAACCACGGACACCAGAGCGAACATAAAACTCCAGATAATACCCGGAACAAGAAATAGCATGAATCCAATACCGATTACAAAAAATACAAGTAATGCCGTTAAGATGAGCTTCCATATCCGTTTCATTGCAAGGCCATATACTTCTCCTATTGATAATTCCTTACCGAATAGTTTTCGCTGCACATAAATGGAAAGGGTGGCAATACTTAAAGAATTGCCAAAAATCGAAAAAGCCGTGAAGAGTATATACCCAATGCCTATATTCCAATAATTAGCCGAAGACAGCTCTTTCATATAAGATGATGAGATAGAGATGGATCCAATAAAAGAATATAATAATACTCTGATAATAATAAAAAGCGATACTTGAATAATTGCTACTATTAAAAAACATTTCAGAAAATGTTTCTTGAAAAAAGAAAAACTGAAATCAAGTATCTGGCTCAATGATCTGGGTTTAAAATTACCGGTAATATCCTCTGATGCTTCATCGATAAGTTTATCTTCCTCTTTTTCAAAAAGCTCCTTGTCTTTATGGAGGTCATTGGGATCAAAATTAGGAGAGTTAACCTTATAAATATCCAATGTTCTTAATTTTTTCCAGTGATTATGAGTATACTCTTTGTTTTTTACTAATTCCTCACCGCTAAAATAATTGCTTTTAATGTTCTGTACCACCTCAATTTCTTCAAATTCCAGAATGGCTCCATCCTTTTTAATAAAAAAAATATTATTCATCATTTTCCCCTTTATGGTTCAGTAAAAGAAACAAATAAAAAATTATTCCAAGAGATATACCAACAAAATATTTAAACGCAGGTGGATATAATATGGAAGGAGAAATATAACCTTCTATAAATCCACACAAAATGAGAAATGGAATACCGCCCAAAATAAGTTTTATGGCGGACTTTCCCCTTAGCTTCAAATTGTCGCTTCTTTTCAAATTCTTGGGATCAATAAGAGCTTCTCCAATGATCAAACCCGCAGCAGATGCGATCAATATTATGGATATCTCCAATATGCCGTGGGCTACAATAAAATTAAAGAGCTTGTTGTTCATTCCGTAAATTGTGGTCAAAGCGATTACCACACCTAAATTTATACCGTTTATCACAAGAATATAAGCAGTGCCTATCCCAAACATTATTCCATAGGCAAAGGCAATAAATGTCACCGTAATATTATTGGTAAGAATCTGAGCAGAAACGATGGAGCTTGGAAAGATGACACCGATATTATCTGTCCACATCTTATTTTGTTTTATATGCTCGATTATACCTCCCGAAACAAAATATCTTGCAAAATTCTCATTAAGTATGGTCAATATGTACGCGATGATACCCGCGGCTAAAAAAACAGCAAGAGCCATAAAAAAATATTTTTTTTCTTTTCTAAAAGTCCTTGGAAAGTCCTTTACATAAAATTCCCAAATATCTTTTGCTTTTGTTCTTTTCCTTCCGTGAAGAAATGTATATCCTCTTGTAACAAGTCCATTGAGATATTCTTTCAAATCATATTTGGGATAATATGTTTTCACATAGGCAAGATCTGTGGATAAAGCCCTATACAATAGGGCAAATTCACGAAGTTTTCCCTTGGAAAGATAGTTTACATTTTTCTTTTCAAGATCAATAAGGATATTTTCATAACCTTTCCATTTTTCTTTTCTTGAGGAAATGAATGTATTTATTTTCATTTATTTTTCATAAAACCGTTTTAATATTTCAACAAAGGTCTCTTTTTCCGAAATGGTTAAGCTGTTTATCAATTCTCTGCAATTTGGACAACTTTCAAGATCAAGCACATCAAAAAATGAATTAAGAATGGAATTTCTTACCTCTGCTTTCAGTTTATCTTTTCTTTGTATATAATTCACTATATACTGGTATTTACTATCATCCAATCCTATTTTTTTTGCAATATCCAATAATTTTTCATCATAATTTTGTTCTGAGATTTCTCCGATGTGAGATTTAATATCCTTCATCGTTTTATATTTTGTTTTATAATCAGTAAGTACGACTGTTCCGGAAACAATATCACCTAAACGCTTGTTCTTATTATTAAGGAACATGACTAAAAGACCAATGCCGTAGAATCCGGGAAGAAAATCAACTATTCTTATAAGATTTCTGATGATAGCAGGACCGAAACCAAGAGGTCCTCCCATATCCGATTTCACTTTGATCTTGAAAACTTTCTTCCCCAATGTCTGACCATTATTAAAATATTCCATTATAGGGAAATATCCCCAGATAAGAACAAAGTTTAAAATTAGCGAAACAGTAGGGATCCAGCTGGGAATATGTTTAGTCGAATTGAGTAATGTGCTAAAAACAATGATCATGAGCATTTCAAAGATAATAATTACCAATATATCGAATATTTGAGCCAATAACCTTGAACCGATACCTGCTAAGGGTAATTCTAAAGAAACATTCTGTGCAGTATTTATTTCAATATTGTTATCATAATCCATAGTGTATTATAACAAAATATGTTTTTTTTTCAAAGATACTATTTGGTCCAAATTCAAAAGGTATGAAGGTAAGTAGGAGTAGACTTGTATGTCTGCCTAATATTTAGAGGAATGGATAATGGGTGAATGTTCTATCTGTTTTCATTGTATTTTCTTCTGAACCCTTGAACATTGAATTTTTGAACCATTAGCTTTTTTCCAAGTCCATAATAATATAAATTCTTCTTTGATACGGCGTTATCATTTTTAATAGATAATTCCATTTCTACCTCCGCACTTCCTAATATTGTTATAAATCTTTTTTTAATATTTTTCAAAGACAAGGCTTATTTTCGTATTTTCGCATATGCGAAAATAGGGAAATACCAAAAGAAATTTGCAAAAAGTGAAAAAGTGAACCCCCGTCCCCTTATATAGTTTTTACTTACTTTCTCCTTTTATCCAATTTATCATATCATTCCCGACATAAAATCCCCTATCAATATAATACCATCCTGTTTCAAAAG
>JAGGYO010000144.1 GCA_021162505.1 bacterium | reverse complement strand
CAGGAATTCCTGCCTTAAACAATTTCCCACATAAAAAATAACTCGTATACCATAATTTCTTCAATGTTTTATAAACTTCATCATCATAAATCCGCTTTCCTTGCCTTTTTTTCC
Source organism: bacterium (assembly GCA_021162505.1). Lineage (GTDB taxonomy): Bacteria > AUK180 > AUK180 > AUK180 > AUK180 > AUK180. The sequence continues at coordinate 8,240 of JAGGYO010000144.1, read as the reverse complement.
TTTTGTGTACATTTACCTTGTATATAATTAATCTACCATTTATTATCCGTTTTATTGTTTCATTATTATACCTTAATAGATATGATGCATAATGTCTTGTGTACCCGGTAGCCGCCACAAAGGTGTCTAAAATCCTTCCCTTTTGGGATTTTACTGCTTTTTGATAACTTTTTGAAAATCTGTTTATCAAGTCCTTTCTTGTCTCCATTTTCAATAATCTCTTGATTTATTCACGAAAGTTTGTTATAATCTTCACAATTATGAGAGAAAAAAAAAGGATACCCCTGATTTCAGTGGAACGGCTAATCATATATAGACGGTGTTTATTAAAACTAAAACAGGCAGCCATTGCCAAGATCTCTTCAAATTCTTTGGGTAAATTAACAAATATTACCGCTGTGAATATAAGAAAAGATCTTTCCTATATTGGGGAAACGGGAAAACCGGGATTTGGATATCAAGTGAAAGAACTGATCGTTCACATTGAAAAATTTATGGGAATGGACCATATACATAAAGTTGTTCTAATAGGTATGGGAAATATCGGCGCTTCGCTTTTAAATTATCAAAATTGGCAGATCAGGGGATTTGAAATAGTCGGTGCATTCGATAAAGATAAAAGAAAAGTAAATCGCGTTATCAACGGAGTAAAAATACAAAATTGCCGAAGATTACAAAATTTTTTAAAAAAGCATTCAATAAGTATTGCTATCCTTGCTATTCCGGCAGGAGAAACACAGAAGAAGGTCAATGAACTGGCGGAATTCGGTGTAAAGGGATTTTACATAATTTCTCCCATAATCGTAAATGTTCCCAAGGATTGTTTTGTAGAATATCTTGATATGATCTCCCCATTAGAATTTTTAATGTTTAGAATTAAAAAGAATATTTTAAAATAACTTGAATTCTTTTGAAAATTTGATATAATAACTTTTTTATTATTTTATATAAAAGGAGCGCGAAATGTCAAAGGTATGTGCAGTATGTGGCAAGAAGCCAATGGTTGGAAATAAAGTTTCCCATGCCCACAATAAGAGCAAGAGAAGATTTATGCCTAATTTACAAAATGTTAGAGTTATTGAGAACGGAAAGGTCGTCAGGAAATGGGTTTGTACTAAATGTTTAAAAGCGGGAAAAGTCGCAAAAGCATAGAGGAGAAAGACATGTCTAATATAAAACCCGAAAATGTTCATGAAGTGCTCTCAAAATATATGCTTGCTGATGGTATGGAATATGTTGTTGATCTTAAAAAGTCTCATGGTTCGTGGTTAGTGGATTCAAGAACAGGAAAAGAATATCTTGATTTCTTTACATTTTTTGCCTCTTTACCCATAGGTTTCAACCATCCTAAGCTCACAACGAGAGAATTTATGGATAAATTAGCGTATGTTGCAGTAAATAAACCATCCAATTCCGATCTTTATACCGTTGAAATGGCTGAATTTGTTGAGACCTTTGCAAGAGTAGCAATGAAGGATCCTTTTAAACATCTGTTTTTCGTTTCAGGTGGTGCTTTGGCTGTTGAAAATGCGCTAAAAACAGCAATGGATTGGAAGGTAAAAAAGAATATTGCTAAGGGATTGAAAGAAGAGAAAGGTCATAAGATACTTCATTTCCAACAAGCATTTCATGGTAGAACAGGATATACGATTTCTCTGACAAACACTGCGGATGCAAGAAAATATCTGTATTTTGACAGATTCGACTGGCCTCGCGTATTAAATCCCAAGGTAGTTTTTCCATTGACCGATGAAAATATTTCTAATGTGAAGGCAGCCGAGAAAAAGAGTATTGAACAAATATATGATTTCATAAAAAAAGAAGGTGATGATATTGCCGCAATTATTATAGAACCTATTCAAGGTGAAGGCGGTGATAATCATTTCAGAAAAGAATTTATGCAGAAATTGCGACAGATCACTTTGGAAAATGAGATGCTTTTGATCTTTGATGAGGTTCAATCCGGTATGGGGCTCACGGGGAAATGGTGGGCAGAGGAACATTATGATGTTTTTGGAGATATCGTTGCATTTGGTAAAAAAGCACAGGTCTGTGGTATAATGGCAACTGATCGGATACTCGAAATAGAGAAAAATGTTTTTGAAGAATCTTCCAGATTGAACTCCACATGGGGTGGGAATCTTGTCGACATGGTAAGATCTCAGAAATATCTTGAAATTATTGAAGAAGAATCCCTAGTTGATAATGCCGCGAAAATGGGTAATTATATAGTTAAAGGTCTTTTGGAACTTGGTAAAAACCAAGGTGAAAAAATGTCCAATATAAGAGGAAAGGGCTTGATGATCGCATTTGATCTTAATAATGGTGATAAACGAAACGAAACCATAGCATTGGTGAGAAGTAAAAATGTCATTGTTTTGCCATGCGGTGAAAGATCTGTTCGATTAAGACCGCCTCTTAATGTAAGCGAAGAAGAATGTAATATTGCATTGGATGCCATAACTTATGCAATAAATAATTTATAGCCCCGAGTAAAATAAATGGAGGATGAAGTGAAAAGTTATAATCAAAAACCGGCAGATGTTAAAAGAGGTTGGTGGATAGTTGATGCAGCCGATTTTGTACTTGGACGTATGTCCACGGAAATTGCCAAAAAATTATCCGGCAGAGGCAAGATCACATATACTCCCCATGTAGATGGAGGAGATTTTGTTATTGTAATAAATGCAGAAAAGGTACAGGTTACGGGAAATAAAGAGAATACGAAGATATACAGAAAACATTCGGGATATTATAGTCATTTGACAGAAACGCCTCTCAAAGAAATGAGAAAGTTACATCCGGAAAGGGTTATTTTCAAGGCAGTAAAGGGTATGCTTCCTAAAAACAAACTTGCACCTAAAATGTTGAAGAGATTAAAGGTCTATGTGGGGAGTGAACACTCACAGCAGGCGCAAAACCCTCAAGTACTCGTAATCAAGGGAGGTAAAAGATGAAGCAATATCTTAGTTATAGTACAGGAAGAAGAAAGACCTCGGTAGCAAGGGTCTTTATGAAAAAAGGTAAAGGGACGATCATTGTAAATGATAAAGAATTCAAAGAGATCTTTACTCGGATCGATCATGAAACAATTATCCTTTCACCTCTTAGGGTAACCAATTCCGAAGATTCATTTGATTTCAAGATCACTGTAAAAGGTGGTGGAATATCGGGCCAAGCAGATGCTATTCGTTTAGGAATTGCCAGAGCATTGGTGAAATATAATGATAAATTCAGAGAGATCTTGAAAAAATACGGTTTACTTACAAGGGATCCGAGAATGGTGGAAAGGAAAAAACCCGGCCAGCCAGGCGCCAGGAAAAAATTCCAATTTTCCAAGAGATAATATAGAGGAGCTAGATAATGAGAGAGATCAAAATAGAAGAATTAAAAGAAGCCAAATTACATTTTGGGCACAGAACATTCAAATGGAATCCAAAGTTCGCCCCCTTTATTTATAAAAAAATGTATGGGATGCACTTTATAGATCTGGAACAAGCAAAGGTCAAGATAGAAGAAGGAATGAAAATCGCCAAGAAATTGGGACAAGATGGGAAACGGATCCTTTGGGTCGGCACAAAAAAGCAAGCAGCGCCCATCATAAAAGAATGGGCAGAAAAAACAGATTGTAAATATGTTAATTTAAGATGGTTCGCGGGAACCTTGACCAATTTCCAAACAATTTCAGAAAGGTTAAAACAAATCGATTATTTGGAAGATGTTATCAGTAAAAACGGACAATTGTCTGATAGGGTATACAATAAAAAAGAAATGGTCAAGATCTCAAGAGATTATAATAAATTAAATAAGAACCTTGCGGGCTTAAGGGGTATGAAAGATCTGCCTCAATTGGTCTTTGTTGTTGATGTAGGCAAAGAAATGCTTGCTATTAAAGAGGCAAAAAAATTGGGCATAAAGGTAATGGCTATTGTTGACTCCAATATCAACCCGCAGATCGTAGATTATATTATTCCCGGCAGTGATGATGCAATGAGGGCAATTGAATATGTAATCTCTTCGGTGGGATCCGCATTTAATGAAGGTCGTGCATTATTTGAAAAAAAATCCTTGGATGACGAGGATGCCATTGGCGTAGCAAATGAAGCTCTGGATGAAGAAGAGAATGTTCCCAATGATAATGTCGCTAATACTGAGGAATCTGGTCCAAAGGTCGAAAAAGAGGAGTAGATAATGTCTGAAATTCAAGATAATATTAGAAAATTAAGAAAATTAACATCTGCCGGAATATTGGATTGTAAAAAAGCATTGGACGAAACTAAGGGTGATCTTGACGAAGCTGTTAAGGTTTTGAGAAAAAGGGGAATCGCTAAAGCAGACAAAAAATCCGACAGAGAAACAAAAGAAGGTGCAATAACAAGTTATATTCATTTTAACGGCACCCTTGGTGTATTGGCTGAAGTTCTTTGCGAGACGGATTTCGTGTCAAGAAATGAGGAGTTCAAAACCTTTGCTAAAGAAATTGCAACACACATTGCAGCAATGGAACCGCTTTATGTTAGAAGAGAGGAAATTCCCCAAGAGGTTATTCAAACGGAAAAAGATGTTTATTTGGGACAATTGGAGAAAGACAATAAACCCGATAATATAAAAGAGAAGATCGTTAAGGGTAAACTTGAAAAATTCTATAAGAACAATTGTCTTTACGAACAAGAATTTTATAAAGAGGATAAAAAGACCGTAGAAGAGTTTATCAAAGAACATATTGCTAAATTCGGCGAGAATATTAAAATTTCAAAATTTATTCTTTATAAAATAAAATAATTGCTTATGAAAAAGGTGATCTTAAAAATTAGTGGAGAAGCATTAAAAAAAGATGTGCCTATTTCATCTCAGGGACTATCTTTTATTGAAAGAGAAATAAGATCTCTCATTGATAACAATATACTCCCGTTAATCGTTCTGGGCGGTGGAAATATTTACCGTGGAAGAAAAAATCTATTTACAAGGGTAAAAGGAGATCAATTGGGGATGTTGGCTACTATTATGAACGGTATTGCCCTGACAGATTACCTTAATAAAAATAATATAAAAACCAAATTTCTTACATCCATAGAAATGAACAGGATCGCCACATTATTCAGTACTGATACGGCGAATGAATATATAAGCAAGAAGTATGTTATTGTTTTCGGTGGTGGTACGGCTAATCCGTTTTTTTCAACTGACTCCCTTGCAGCATTAAGGGCTTCTGAATTAAATGTCAATCTTATCCTAAAGGGAAGTACTGTTGATGGAATATACGATAAGGATCCCAAAAAACATAAAAATGCAAAACAGTATAATAAATTGACATTTCAAGAAATATTGAAAAAGGACATTGGTGTTATCTTTGATCATGCTGCTTTCCATCTGGCTCAGGAGAGCAAAACCGAACTTGTTGTTTATGATTTCTTTAAAAAAGGAAATACATTAAAAGCATTCAATAAGAAGATCGGAACATATGTTAAATGGGGGAAGTGATGTTAAACGAAATTTATAATGATGCAAAGACAGAAATGGGAAAAGTGATAACTGCTTTAAAAGGTGAACTTGCAAAAGTCCGTACTGGACGAGCAAATCCTACATTACTCGACAATATTAAGATCGAATATTACGGAGAAAAGACACTTCTTAGACAAATTGCGGGAATTCAAATCCCCGAACCAAGGCTCATTGTCATTCAACCATGGGATAAGACCATTATAAATAATATTGAAAAAGCAATACTCGAAGGAAATATCGGAGTAACTCCTCAAAATGACGGAGTTGTGATCCGACTTCCCTTTCCTCCTTTATCAGAAGAGACAAGAAGAGAAAGTTTGAAAATTACTAAACAAACTACAGAAAAATATAAGGTTGGTGTCAGGAATGTTCGGCATGATGAGATAGAAATGATAAAACAAATGGAAAAAGATAAGGATATTACAGAAGACGAGAGAGGAAAGGGTATCAAGGAGATCGACAAGATCACCGGTGAATTTATTAGCAAGATCGATGAGACATTAAAGGAAAAAGAGAAGGAGATCTTGTCTATTTAATGGAAAAGTCAAAAAAAAATCCAAAACATATTGCCATTATCATGGATGGAAACGGCAGATGGGCAAAAGCAAGAGAACTTCCTAGAATAGAAGGTCATCGAGCCGGCGCCAAGACGGTCAAGGAAATTGTTACCGCAGCTAGAGAAATGGGAATAAAATATTTAACATTGTATGCATTTTCCAGTGAAAATTGGAAAAGGCCAAAACCTGAAGTAAATGGTCTCTTCCGACTTTTGATTGAATATTGTGAGAATGAACTTGATACTATGTTAAAAAACGGAATATCTTTCAATGTTATTGGAGAGTGGGGAAAGCTCCCCAATAATACAAGAAAAGTATTAAGAAATACAATGGGAGAGACAGAAAAGGGTAAGAAAATGCGGCTGACCTTGGCATTGAACTACTCTGCAAGAAAAGAGATACTCATAGCTGTAAGCAATATTTTAAAAGACAATGTTAAGCGTATAAGTGAAAAAGGTTTTATAAAGCGCTTATTTACATACGATATGCCGGATCCGGATCTTATCATCAGAACAAGCGGAGAGCTCCGTTTAAGTAATTTCCTATTATGGCAAGCTGCATATTCGGAATTCTTTTTTACAAAAACACTTTGGCCCGATTTTTCAAAAGATGAATTTTCGAAGATCATAGAGGATTTTGCTGGGAGAGAACGAAGATATGGGGGGATTTAGTAATCTTAAAAATCGGGCAATAATTGCTGTTTTTTATGTTCCCGTTCTTTTATTGTTCTTTTTTTTAGGCGGCTTGTATTTTAAAATATTTTTTTCAATGATAGGGTTATTCTTTGCTTATGAGATTACAAGAGTATTCAAATATAAACATCTGTTTTCGCTTTTAGGCGGTTTTCTAATATTTTTGATCTTTATTCAAAATATACAAATTTTTTGGTTCTCTCTACTTCTGTATGTTTTTATTATACCGTTCATAATACATTTTTTTATCAATAATGATCCCAAGGAGTTGGCTAACATTGCATTGTTCATTATCCTTACCATATTTATTGGTGCCGGGATTAAATTCTCCCTATTATTTAGGGATTCACACGGTGTTTATATGACACTTTTTGTGCTTCTTTCCATTTGGATCTATGATAATTTTGCCTATTTTACAGGTGTACAATACGGCAAGAACAGAATATTTCCGAAGTTATCTCCGAAAAAAACTTTTGAAGGAATTATCGGTGGACTGATCTATAATTTTTTTCTGGGCGGGGCAATGGGTGTGATTATTATTTATATTAACCATGAGATATCATTGATCACAATTAATATTCTTTTGATCTTCTTGAAAATGGGATTACTGGGGACGGTAATTGGGATCACAGCACAATTTGGAGACCTTTTTGAATCGTTCTTTAAAAGATATCTCAATATCAAGGATTTTTCAAATATTTTAGGCGGCCACGGTGGTTTTCTCGACCGCTTTGATTCAATTCTTTTCGTTTATCCCGTAATTTTCTTCATAATGAGCATGGTACAATGAAAAAAATAATAGTCGGTGGTTCAACTGGAGTTATAGGAAAAAAAACATTATCTATTATTGAAAATAATCCCGAAGATTTTGAGATCCTATGCCTAATCGCAAATAAGAATATTAATAGTTTTAAGGTTCAAATAGAAAAGATCAAACCTAGATATGTTATTTTTGGGGACAAACTAAATGATCTCCCCAAGGGAACCAAACAGATCGAAAAGAAAGACCTTGAGGATATTTTTAATAAATGCCAAATCTTTGTTAATGGAATATCAGGTATTGCAGGCTTGGAATACACGGCAATTGCAGTAAAGACCTCCGTTATGATCGCTTTGGCAAATAAAGAATCCCTTGTTATCGGATATGAGTATTTAAAGAGGATCAAAAAATCTTTTCTTAAGAACATAATTCCGGTTGATTCTGAACATTCGGCTATTTATCAGCTTTTTAGGAGAATAAAGAAGAGTGAAGTAGATAAAATAATCATAACCGCTTCAGGAGGTGTTATAAGAAATGCACCGTTAAACCATGAGATCACAAATAAAAATATTTTAAATCATCCAAATTGGAATATGGGTAAAATAATTACCGTAGATTCTTCTACCATGGTAAACAAAGCATATGAGGTAGTGGAAGCACATTATCTTTTTAATAAACCTTTGAATAAAATAGATATTCTATTTCATCCGCAATCTGTTATCCATGGAT
>JAGGYO010000002.1 GCA_021162505.1 bacterium | reverse complement strand
TCCATATCTTTTAATTTAACCCATTTAATAAACCACTCATACCAAGCTTTCCATACTGAATAATAATTCGAATAATAAACATCATGAAACAATATAGAAAAATACATTAAATGCAAATTCAACGCCTTTTTAAATAAGCTCAGCGTTTTTGCTTTTATCTCTTTCAAATTCCCAGACTGCAAGCCATTTGTAGAAATCAGATATGTATCCATCATATGCAATGGAAATTCCCACATTTTTCCAACTTTATACGGATTTTTTAAGGCATATTCACTGGAATCGAATATATACCCGGCTTGTGCCAGGTATTCTCCTGTTCTTTCGGTTCTTCTTAAATAATGTAACCGAATGCCAAACCGTTTGGTTTTGACAATTTCTCCGAATTTTTTCTTTTCTTCAATAATTTTAGTAAGGTTATCAAAATGAATACCGTGAACACCAACATCAAATCCATTTTCTTCGATCCGGGATATCCAGTTACATGCTTTTTTAAAAGGATAAGATAATCCCAATCCATTTTCTACTCCTACAAAAAAAGTTGAAGGGATTCCGTGCTTTTTATCAAATTGCATCAATTCCTCAAGGTTTTGTAGTTTGTTGGAAAATAAACCGGATATTCTCCCCTTCAATTCCCCGGTAGAAATATAACCCTTTGCATATTCTATGGATGACCGCAAGACAAGTTTGGGTATTATTAAATCTTTCCAGTGTTCGGTTACATTTAGATGATCAACATCGTGAGAAACAATGATTTTCATTTAGAAAATATTCCTCTTGAAAAATTTTAGCAATATTTCTAAAAATAAAGACGCTTTATTAATCCGGTAATAATCGATCGGGACACCTCCAAACCCAGAAAAATATCTTTCAACATTCGGAATAACGGATCCTTCAAAATCAAACCATCGTATATTTTTATTTTTTGCCTGCTCTATTGCTTTCCAAAGAACAAATGTCCCGCTTGAATTATCCCCATTGCCAGAGTTCCCTCCAAATAAATAATAACATTCACGCTTATCATGAACAAAAAAACCAAAAGACAAAACAGTTTCATCTTTTTTAACCATAACGCCAAAACTATTGTTCCGATTGGCAAACTCATTAAACAAATGGTGCAAAAGTTCAGGGTTCACTTTAATATTCTTCCGATCCAGATATGATTTGGTTTGTTCTTCCAGTTTTCTGTAATCATAGGTTATTACAGCCTGATAATCTTTTCTTTCACTTTTGCTGATTAAGTTTCTTTTATCCCCGGATAAATTTTTTTTAATCTCATCAGGAGAGTGGGTAAGATCAATCCGGTAAGTTAACTGAGGAGAGATTTTAAATTGCTTCCAGAAAAAAGGCAACACATCCCTTACGGCAGGATGCAATACCAGAGTTTTGATTTTTACCCGTTGTTGATCCAAAAATTTAGCTATTTCGGTATAAACACTCCTTTCAAAATCTCTTTGTTTCTGAAAATTTGAATATTCTTTTTTTACCAGCCACGGGCCAAAAGAAGGCATTAAGGGAGGATTTGTAAGCATCGTGAGAAAAACCCTTTTGGAACGATATAACATAAATCCCCCGCATAATCTGTTTTTATTATATATTCCATAAACCTCCACATTTTTATAATATATCCGACGCCATTGTATACCCCAGAAAAGGCCTCCGTGTTTTTCAGCAGCCTCATAATAGAAAGGACTTTCATCTCTGATAAGCTGTATGTCAATAGTATTAGATGGCATATTGTATCGCTGCCAGGTAATTTTTCATTTCATTTTCCCAATTATATTTTTTTGCAACTATCTCCATCCCTTTTTTTCCTTTTTTCATGGCTTCTTCAGGGGTACTCAGGATTACCTTTAATTCTTCAGCAATAGCATAGGGATCCAAAGGATCGGCAAAATACCCAATATCATTAAATGTTTTCTTCCAAAGAGGAAAATCTGACATTAATACCGGTTTCCCCAAAGACATATATTCAAATATTTTTACAGGTAAACTTATAGCATAATTTCTAATAGGATGCAATAGTGCAACACCAATATCAGCTTCATTCATGTCTTTATACAATTCATCCAATAATTTAAAACCCCGGTAATCAACATATTTCCACCCCTCTAATCTCTTACATTCTTCAAAATAGCTTTCCGTTTCCCAATTTCCAAGAATTATAAATCTGATTGGAAGATTCAATATCTCAAGCGCCTGAATAGTTTCTTTGATACCACGATGTACAGAAAGACCTCCAACATATATAATGTTTGAATGATTTCTCTTCACCGGCTTATCAAACCCCCGAATAAAATCAACCATCGAATAATTCCTGACGACGAAAAACCTGGTAATATATTTTTGATATTTCTTTTCAAAATATTGTACATATCCATCTTCGGCTAATAATATTGCATCAAAATATTTTACAGCTAATTTTTCATTGATTAAATAAACTTTTAAAGCAATCTTTTTTATAAAATTTGATTTGAGATAATACTTTGATTCAATCTGAAACACAACCAATTCGTGAAAGTCAAAAATAACCTTTTTCCCAAGAAGTTTTAAAACCAAACCCAACAGGATTAATTCCGGATCATGAAACTGATATACATCTGCTTTTATTTTTAATGACAGAAAAAAAGCATTCATGCTGCCCAAAATAAATCTTTTAATTCTCGATGAATAAAGAGAAATTCCATGAATAATTACACCTTTTTTGCATTCATCTTTGTTATTACGTGCAACCAAATGCACCTCGAACCCTTTTTTAACTAAACTGACACATTGTTTATAGAATATTCTGTCATCGTATGCAGGATGAATGGTGGTAATATGGCATATAACCGTTTTATTTTTTGTCCCTGACATTCCTAAACCGGATAAAATAGAATGATAGAAAAATGAACTACCCCGGGGCAGCCCGTCCGACCGGCCTTCGTCCTGGCGGAAGCCCCGAGGAATTCTTTGATTAAAAGGACTTCTTTATGTAACGTTGTTTTATGAAACGTGAAGTTTTTTATCAGCTAACAATGCCTGTTGATAAAGAATAATAAAATAGACAAAATAACTAAAC
>JAGGYO010000296.1 GCA_021162505.1 bacterium | reverse complement strand
GGCATTCCATGTTAATCTTGCACTCCCAGACAATGCCCCTGGACTTGCGTTTAATGTCATTGGTGCAGGAGGATATGTATCGCTAAAATTCGTACAACCAAATTTTCCTAAGATCCTATCAATATAATCTGCCTGCTCAGTGGTATTGCTAATATTATTAGCCAGAATAGTACTGAAAACGCCGTGTGGCATATCAGAACTTACATAATAACCATTGGCACTTCGATAAGCCATAACTCCGGACCCGGATTGAAGCATACTTGCTGCAATTTCCCAATTGGAATCATAAGCATTGCTCAATGAATCACTGACAGCATAAGTACCGCTTTGACCTGTCATTGGATAGGTCCACAAGGAATTACCCCCGCCTAAGCCGTAATTATCATAATAATCACCATTGGAGGCACCTAAATATGTTGTACAATAAGCGGTATTTGAAAAAAGCGAGTCCGCCCATTGGAGTTCCGTATAAAGGAAACCACCGGTGTCCATAAAATTTTGTTGTCTATTGAGATCCATTGAAGCGAAATAACTCTCCTGATTACCGCCATAATTACAGATACCACCGCAATAAATAACCATATCATAACTTGAAAGGTTACCTATATCGCCAGCAGTAGTAACTTCACTATAAGAATAACCAAAATTACTTATTCTTCCTTCAAATGCTGTGGCAGTTTCTGCACTTTCCCCGAAGGAATCGGCGGAGCCTTCAATCCAGACCAAAATTGCCTTTCCGGGATAAGAAGTAGCTGCACCCCAGCTTGCCGGTGCGGCGAGAACATCTATTGAGATCACATCACTATAATCGGAATAATTTCCTGCTTCATCTTGTGTTCTCAATCTAAAGTCATAACTTTGACCGGCGGTCAAACCTGTCAACTGAAAACTTGAACTTGTTTCAGGGGTTTGACAGGGAGTAGGTTCGCCGGCAGCATTAAGCCATGTACCTGAGCTGGAAGCTTTATATTCAAGATCATAATATGCATAACCACCTGCAGCATACCAGTTTCTTCCACTCCATCCGTCATCACCGGGTGTGGTCCATGAAAGATTTACAACGCCTTCATTATAACTATCCAAAGAAGCAGATAGTATGGTTTTTGCCGGAGCTGTTACATCCGTAACGGAACCTGTTCCCATAAAGAAATTGCAAATTGAATTCATATAATTGTATCTTTCATTACTTGGCTGATTAGCAGAATCAATAGCTCCTAAAAGGATATCAGAATATATCGTTTTTCCTTCACTTGCAATATTACGGTCAATTACCCTATTAAGATTATTTCCTTGTCCGCCATTTGACTTAACTGCAATAGCAGTACCGCTTGATTGTGGGGTCAGGGGTTTATTATAGGCATTACAAAATACGCCGTAATATCCTCCCATATTTTCATTGTTATCATATAATATACTTGATCCCAAGCCCGACCCTGATGTTCCGCCTTGGCCTGTAACATTATAAATATTTGAAGTAGCATCATCCCATGTCGTACCTTCGCTACCGTATGATATGCCAAATTTAGCCCACATTGAGGTTGGCTCCCAGTTATAATCTTCAGCACCGGAAGATTCGACATAAACATTACCGCCATCGGTTACATAGGAGGTTAAACTATCAACTTCGGCTGAAGTGAGGTCTTCTGACCCAACAGATGTTGCAATGAAAACACCACCATCTGCAACAAAGATCATATCAAATCTACTATCAACATCAGCGGGCAAAGCTTTCAGTGTTTTAAATGACCAGTTATTTTTAGCAAGAGCGTCTTCAATAGAAGCTTGTGACTCGTATGCCCAATCTCCGGTCTGTGCTCCACCGTCAACATCAATGATCAATACAGGGAAAAAACCTACGGTCATGCGAAATGTTCTTGTAATTTCATAATTGTTCGCGCCACCATTGAATGTACCTGTAATGACCATGGAAAATTCCACATCATGAACATCGGGAGTATGACTATTAATTTCAACGGAAAATCCCGTAGCGTTTGTTTGAGTACCGGCAATTGCTATATTGGAATATCCAATAGTAGCGTTTGCTATGGATACCCAATAATCATCTGAAGAAAGAGTAGTACTCACGCTTGATAAAACATCTGTTCCTGTGTTTTTCAGTGTTACAAAAAGATCTATTGTTTCACCTGCTTCTGCAATACTGTCATTATCACCACCCGTTGAATCATCAATTGACTTTGAGTCATACACTATATAAGGTGAAGGCACACATTGTGCTAATGCTGCACCCACATCAGGTAAGCCGTGACCGTACTTCCAATCATAGGTATTCGCACCTGAAATTGAAGAGGTAGCCGTCGAAGGACTATTCCCGTTTGATGTATGATCTGCGGTATTTGCAATAATATTTAAAATGGTTTGAGGATCAACCGTACCTGCTGATGCCATTAAGCCGATCATACCCACAAGCTGAGGGCATGAATATGAGGTCCCGTAATTTCCTGAACTCCAATTTTGGTTTGATGGATCGGCAGTTCCACAATCATATCCGGAACCATTGTAGTGTGAGAACTCCATTCCGGTACCGTACATATTGGCACTGGGAGTAACACAAAAGATCTCGTTCGCTTCGTGCTGATAACCTGCCGTGGAGCCCTCATCCCAGTTTGAACTTGACCACCAGGCACCTGAGCTTGTAGTGGCACCCACTGCAACGGAATTTATATATCCCGCGGGGTAGCCCATACTATTCGCTCCATCATTACCGGAGGCAACAACAACAATACTACCATTATCCCAAGCATTATTACAAGCCGTATTGTCGGTGGAACTATAGGAAGGACCTCCATAAGAGCAGTTTATTGCCTTGGCTGTACCAGACCCGTAGTTAATACCATTGGTACCATAAGCAATTGTACCACTACAACCACCGGATTTAAAAGGCATGACCGTACAATTAGGCGCCATTCCGGCACCGTCTTGGCCGTCATTCATATCACCAAAGATTAGATTGGCAATGAAGGTACCGTGGCCAAAATCATCTTCGGCATCACTGTCACTATTATAAGGATCAATGGTAAAACCGCCGTCATTATAAATATTAACATTTTGAAGTTCTCTACTTTTTACATATGTACCATTGATATTAGATGTATTAACCGCATCCGAATTCGTATATAATGAAACACCGGAATCATTAACTTCAAGTATGACAGATGAAGAGCCGCGCGTAATGTTCCACGCATCTTCCATTTTTAAAAGTGTCCAATGCCATTGATTGGGATAACCCGGATCAGTAGGCGTATAATATGTATAATAGATCGGTCTCATTTCTGCATATTCGATCTCCGGTCTATTATTCAAAGCTTTTATGAACGCTTCTAAATTCTGTCCCTGAGGAACCTTTGCTACAAAAGCGATCTTATCGGTCTTTTCCAAACTGGACATTATTTCAGAGCCCATACCCTTTAAGAAAGTATTTGCCGAACCGTGGGTCCTGGTACTTTGATCTTTAAATTTTACAAAAATCCTATCAGACCAGACAAGACCTACTTTACCATTATTCGGGGCGGTAATTACTTTTGCAACTACGCCACTGCATAACTCAATCTTTTCACCAACGCGAGCGCGGGGTTTAAAGAAAGTGTATCCGCCATCATGTGATTCTCTGTATTCCTTGTTCGGGAACATTTGAACCAGGTCAGCACGGGTTTTTAAAATTTTTGCTTTAGGGATAAGTTTTCCCTCACCACCTGCAAACATACTTACAGTTAGCATTAAAAGAGAGAACAAAAGCATAAATGTCTTTTTCATACTCATAACGACCTCCGTTATATTTACCATATCCTTTGCAAATTTTATGCCAGGTGGCAAGTCCTATTTTATTGGAATAAAATACTCACGATTTTTTCCATTTTTTTATAATATTCCATTAATTTGTAATAATAAAAAAATACTTTAACGAATAATGTAAAACAAAATTTACCAGATAATAAAAAATGTGACAGCAATGAAATACCCCGAGTGATGTATTAAAAAATTAATAATGGAAAAGATAAATTATATAACTTAGCTCTTTATTTATATAATCTAATTAAATGCGAAAATGTATTGCTATTACCACTCTCATCAGTAAATTGGAATAAAAGATTAAAGTATCCGTTATATGTATTTGGCCAGGAATCATGCCATATGCTATACGGTATTAAATATTGAGCTCTTATTTGAACGGAATATGTATCAGGTAAAGTTATTGTTGCCTCACTTGTATCAGTGGGATTTACGGTAATAGCAGTGGTATTTAAATTATCAACGAAATATATCTCACCATCGCCGTAGGCATCGGCGGCTGAATCAGACCAAGAAACGGAAGCAATAATAGTAGAGGTTGGCGGGGCATCAAGATCTAAAACTGAAAAATCAAAGTCAACGGAAAAATCGCCACCTTCGGCGCCAATAAAATATTTCCAGGAATCACCTGAGAAAGGACCTGAATTGATCAATTCGATTTCGGGAGATCGAGAAAGAACAATTATTGAAAAAATCGATTCGGTCTGAAAATTGCCGTCATTACCTGTTGCCTTAAACCAATATCTGCCTCCAATTAGAGGAGCGCCCCATTTAAAATGTGTGGAATCAATGTTTTTTAAATTCCCAATCGCAGGATTTCCACTATCGGGAACAATTGTAAAAGTAACATTATCGTTGTCCGGATCGGTATAATTGACTTCAATTGAAACTGTATTTGATCTAACAACAGTTTGCGGATAAAGATCAAAGTAATTGATCAATGGAGCAGAGTTATCGGGAGTAAGATCTCTTTCATTGTTCATACAACCGGCAAAAAATAATCCGAAAAATATTAAACTTATGAGCAATCCATAGGATAACAATCTTCTCATAGGTATCCTCCTATTTTTTTTATTATAACAAAATAAAATTATTAAGTCAAGAAAATTAGAAAAAATATTGTTACAATATGAAAATGTAGGGGTTGCTCGAGAGCAACCTAAACTAAAAATTATAAATTAAAGGAAATAAATATTCTGGATCCCCGGGTCAAGCCCGAGAATGACAATAATACAAATAAAGAATAAAGAATTAAAGAAAATGAAATAATCACGGAGCACAAAATATAAATTAATAATGAATAACGAATAATGAAAAATGAAAAATTAAATCCAATCTAATAAACACAGAGCATAGGCGGGTTAAAGAGAAGGTATAAATTGTAGGGGTCGTTCGTGAACGACCTAAACTAAAAATTATAAATTAAAGGAAATAAATATTCTGGATCCCCGGGTCAAGCCCGAGAATGACAATAATACAAATAAAGAATAAAGAATT
>JAGGYO010000277.1 GCA_021162505.1 bacterium | reverse complement strand
CCACAAATGGCAAATCAAGATACCCACGGGAAAAATTTTTATAATCAGCAGGAAAATAATAGAATAAAACAGAATTATGTTTTTTCAAATATTTTAATCCAAAATTTAATGTTGTAGTTAAAACCCCATATGGAATATTATTTCTTTTATATAGCGATTTACTGTTCAGTTTAAACCGCCTTTTTACACTACCATTTATATCAAGCAATACCAATGTATTAAAGTCATTTAAAAATATACTATCAAAATTAATAGCACATAAACTTCCTACATGCTGAATCGCGTCAGGTCCATCTTTTACCAGAACTATTCTTTTTAGGTACTTCCTTTTATCAATATTAAAAATATCCAAAGCATGTAATTCATTATGGTAACCGATTAAATAGTTAGTTGAATCCTTATTAAATACAGAAATTTTCCGGTAATATGTCATACCAAGTGGATCAAGAGAAATATTAACATTTTTTATTTTCAAGTTCACCCTTTTTGGACTATAATATGACGGTAATAATTTATAGCCAGTATGATATGAACAAGCGATATTAAATATTAAAACGATTACAACAACAATTAATTTATTTCTCATTCTTTTGTTTTTGTCTATACACATTTATTATAAAATAGCACATTAACTCCTCTATTACTCAAGATTCTCACAGTTATAATATGTTGAACAATTTTGACCTGTACCTGAAGAATTACATTCAAAACCTAACCTGGGATAACATGAATCACCAGCTTTACAACTTACTCCTTTACATTTATCTTTTAAATCAGCTGAAGCTTTTGGCATTTGAATAATAAATGCAGCCGCCAGAATCGTAAATAAGATTATTATTTTTTTCATAATAATTGCTTTTAAGAATTAACAAAATTGATTTTTAATAATTCACTTTAAATTTGATCCTTATTCCCCGGAGGGAGCTACCAGAACTGGTGACTTATTGCAAAGGGTATCAGGTTCATTGTAGTTTCCTCTTTTTTTTCCATTTTATTATTACATTAGCAATTTACTGTATTGATTAAACTTTTTCAAATCGTTATTACTCCTTCCCGGTATTCCTTACAATGTGATTAAAACCCATTCCAGGATTTTGCATGGCCTCTTAACGATAATAAATGCGGGGTTATTATGTCAAGAGCACCCTTGTTTCGAAGAAGACTCTTCAAGGCCACAGGTTCGTTTCGTGAACACGATCAACCTGCCGTCCTCCGAATCCGGTCCCGGACGCGATCTGTTAGAACATCATAAATCTAAAAACCCTTTTTGTGAATTCCAAATGTTTTCTTGATTTTTTTTTAAAGACTTCTACCCCCCTCCCCCCCGTTTGGATCTCTGTATGTCATTATTATTCTGTTCGTTACAGCCTATTTGGAATCGATTTATATTTTATCAGCCGGCATTTTTATTTGTGGTTTGTGGTTTGCTTGTCGACAAATACGACCCTCCCTTCTCTGCTCATGATGTTTTCTTCCAGCAAATATCAGCAGATCAATTTATTCCTGCAATATGCTCGTGGCCGAAGGGATACCCTTTTTCTTGCATATTTCAATGAAATACCAGTTATTATCATCACCAGGTCACTGTAATCTATCCTTTGGCTAAGTCCTGTTTTCGAGAAGTGTGGAAGTTCAAAAGTTCCTTTCTCCAAACGCTAGTAAAACAATACAAATCCTCCTGCCTCCCACCGCAGTAATTTGATCCGGTTGCGTTGACGGTTGATAAATATAAACAGGTCGCCGCTCATGAGATTAAAACCCAACTGTGAGCTCACAATACCACACAATCCGTCAAAGCTTTTTCTCATATCGGTAGGCCTGCGATACAAATAGTATCGGCCGGAGTTGACAGAAAACATCTCGCATTACAGGTTGAGCAATGATCTGATGACTTTTACAGAAGTTCCGGCAGGCATTCGTAATTCAATCCCATTTGGATAGAACAGGCGTATACTATTCTCGCCCGGTAAGGAAATAGGAAGAAAACCTTCCGGTTCTGCCTCTTTTCTGCTCTTGCGGATCCAGTAACGCAGTCTTGAGAGTTTGACTTCGTGGCTCCGGGCAAAGTCTTTCCGGGTCATGCTGCTTTTTTGCCGCTCTTCTACCAGGGATAACATCATGTTGGATTTTTCTTCACGACTCATAAATTGTTTTTCTGCAAAGATCACCAGCTTTACCGTTTCTTACAAGATGCTCATGCCCGAAGGGATACCTTACAAGATTCTCATGCCCGAAGGGATACAACACTACGATAACGGAGAATGCGGAAAAGCCATGATAGTGACTATTCAACCCCCGGCTTTCAAACTTATCAGTATTTTCCGGTAAATCGATCATAATAATTTGCCAATGGTTTTGAAAACAGTATTGGCATTATTACCTTAAAAATAGTGGATATTTTTCGTATGACAAATCATTCTTGATGATACTAATCCTCTCAATCGCATTTAATATTTTCCATATATTTTTCTTCAGTATATTTTGAGTAGAGGGGTGTACCCTTTATTATGATTTTATTATCCTGGTTTAATAAAAATACTTGAGTAGAACTACCATTTATCAAAAATTTATTATTCTCAATAAATTTGTTTTTCTTATCCCAAAGGTAAAATGCATTGTTAATTCTACCTTGAAAATTATCAGTAAAATTTTCACTCCTATCTGCTGTTATAATAAAGATTATAATGTAACAATTAGATTTTATTTTCTTGTTAAAATCGATCCAATTATAGAT
>JAGGYO010000247.1 GCA_021162505.1 bacterium | reverse complement strand
GAGGAATGTCTTTTTCATAATAAACTCCTTTTAATATTATAGTATAAAAGGAAATATTTTCAAAATTATTTTAGTAAAATCAATTTTTATGAAAAAGAACTTACGAATTTTATTTAGAAAGGATGATCAAACCTTTGGGTAAAGCACAATTGTCATTATTTAGAACCGATAGAGCCCTTAATTCATTTCAGGAGAGAATGGTTTAAGAAAAATTGGTTGCGGGGGCCGGATTTGAACCGACGACCTTTGGGTTATGAGCCCAACGCGCTACCACTGCGCTACCCCGCGATATGAAATGACATTATATCAAATTTAACAGAATTTGTCAATAAATAATTTGTTCTTATTGTTACAATATGAAAATGTTAACAGATTTTACTATGTGAAAATGTGGTTCATTTCCGTTTTAGCTGCTTGACTTCACAAGAAAATACTGTACACCATTGAGAACAAAACAGTTTATATAGAGTGAGCAGGTATAGTCATTCCTGCGGTGCCGGGGCTCGACTGCGACCGGGGAGCAAAAATATTATTTGTTCCTTGTCATTCCGTGCTTGACACGGAATCTATCTTTGAAGTTTACCTCGCATTTACGGGGTTATTCAGAGGGAGGTGACTAGCCGAGATGCCTGGCTCGTTTTCCGTGCCTGGCTCCGAAAGCGTAGGAATCTCAAAATAAATAATGAAATTATCACGGATTTGTCTTGGGACACACAGTGACGAAGTCACATAATAGGGACATACCTTGGATGTTCAGGTGTGTCCTGACACCTTTGTATTCCGCCTCTCATAATGACAGAGAAAGAATTATTTGCTATAACGCTTTTTTTACTCATTTTATCAAATTTTTTGGAGATGAACCTCAATTGTAAACTGTCAACTGTATTCGGTTCCTTGTGGTTATTCCATTATTCCTTGAAACCGTCAACCTGGCACCTTTGAAAAAATAAATAAAAAAAACCTTGAAAAAAAGTGATTTTTTTAGTAGAATATCCCGTGATGATAGAATTTGAAATATTAAGAAATGTATCCTTATTCAAGGGGTTGGACGAAGATGAACTGGAACGCGTGTTAACCCTTGCTTTTACAAAGAATTATAAGAAAAATTATACTCTTTTCTTTGAAGGAATGTCAGGCGGCATAATGTATGTTATCATTACCGGACAAATTAGTATTTTTAAAAATTCGAAAGAGGGTGCGGAAAATTTTCTGCTTTCTCTAAAGGCGGGAGATTACTTGGGCGAAATATCTCTTATTGAAGAAGATAAACGATCTGCAACTGCGAAACTCTCCGAAGAGTCAAAATTATTGGTCATTACAAGAAAGTGTTTCAATGATATGATATATAAAGAACCTCGTATTGCGTCAAAGATCCTTTTCAATATTGCAAAAAAATTAAGTAGCAGATTAAAAGAAATGAATGAGCGCTTAATAAAACTTGAGACAGAAAAAAATGGTTAAAAGAAAATATAACTTTTTTAAGATCAAGGGAAAAAATATCCCTAAACAAGAAAAGTCGGAAAAAATCGGCACACCAAAAAAAAACAAGACAAAAGATCCAAAGGACGAAATTGAGAAAAAAATGGCTAATATGATAGAAGAACCCGTTATAGAAAAAGAGATCATTTCCGACATATTGAAGGAAGAAGAGCCAGTGATACCAGCTGACATAGTGGAAATAGCTGATGAAAATATCCATAGAGCATTTACTGAGAGCGGGGAGGAAATACTTAATATTAATGAAGTCATTTCTTTTCTTGTAGGAAATAAGGTATTAGCCCTTGATATATTGCTTGTAAAGGAGATCGTTATTGTTGAAAAACTGAATGAAGTTTCCAATGCCGAGGATTATATTGAAGGTTTGTATAATTATAGAGGGGATATTATACCCGTTATCAATCTTGCTAAGAAATTTAATATTGCAAGAGAGAATGCACAGAACATAGGCATTGTTTGCCAATATGAAAATCAATTGATGTGTGTTCTTACGGAAAAGGTCATTGATGTCCTTGAATTGGACAAAATAAAGATATATGAACCGCCGGCGCTTATAACGGGAGTAAATGACTACTTATATAAGGTTATAAAAATAATTGACAAAAATAAAGATGAAAGGATCGTATCTGTTTTGAATTTTCACAATATCTTCTCTAATGAAGAGCAGGATATGATCCGTCATATAATAGAATAATAAAGGAGGTTCTAATGAATGACTCTGGAAAAAAGTTGAGAGTCCTCATAGTAGATGATGCAATATTTATGAGAACTATGATCCGAGACATTTTGGAAAAAAACGGTTTTGAAATCGTTGGAGAAGCAGGTTCGGGAAAAGAAGCAATAGAAAAATTTACTAGATTGAAACCGGATCTTGTTACTATGGATATTGTTATGCCTGAGATGGGTGGTATTGAAGCTGTAAAATCAATTATTAAGATCGATCCGACCGCTAAGATCCTTATGTGTTCTGCAATGGGACAAAAAGCATTGGTCATTGAAGCCATTCAAGCCGGTGCCAAGGATTTCGTTGTTAAACCATTTCAACCATCGGCAGTAATCGAGGCGATTACGAGGATCACGGAAGAGTAAGATGAATTCAAAAGGTGGTCTGTCGGACTACGAAAAGGATATTCTTAAAGAATTGAGTACCATTGGTTCCGGTAATGCGGCTACTTCCATTTCCGTGCTTATCAGAAAAACAGTGAATATAAGTGTTCCGAGCCTAACAGTGGTTGAACCGAAAAAATTCGGCGAACTCATTGGGAAAGAATCGGATATTCGATTGGCGATCTTCTCATATATTACCGAGAATTATCCTTCAAAATTCATTGTGCTTCTATCTTTGGATGAAGCAAATCGATTATCTGATCTTCTGATACATCAAAAATTCAAGAACATTGATTTTAATGATGAAAAATTGATTATTTTTAAATCCATGCTGCTGGAACTTGGCAATATCCTAATATCTTCCTATATTAATGCAATTAGTGAGATAATTCATAAAACATTAGTTCATACTCCTCCTCAAATAAAATATGATTTCTTGGAATCGATTATCGATGAATTTTCCATTATCAATGAGGAAGAAGGAAAAGAAATGCTGTTTTTGAAGAATGAATTCGCTATAGAAGGGAGTCAATTCTTATTTGATCTTCTTTTTTTACCGGATGATATTTCCATTAGGGATTTGATCAAGGGAGTGTAGCTTGAGAGAAAATAGTGTGAAAGTCGGCATGGGTGATTACCAGATCGGTAAAGAAAACCAAACACTTATTACTTATGGATTAGGTTCATGCGTTGGGATCGCAATTTATGATAAAGAGAAGCATATTGGCGGCTTAGCACATATTATGCTGCCCTCGGCAAAACTGGCAAAAAGCAGTGTTCCTTTGAATACAGCAAAATATGCAGATACTGCAATTCGGGAAATGATCGCTAAATTAATTGGCGAAGGCGGAGATATTGTGAACTTTGAATCCAAGATCTTTGGTGGTGCTAAGATGTTTTCATTTGTCAGTGATAAACCGGGAAGCGATATTGGCAGTAGAAATGTTGAAGCTGTGAAAGGAGAATTGAAAAAACAGAGGATACCTATTATGGTAGAAATAGTAGGTGCGGATTTCGGCAGGACCATTGAGTTCAATCTTATAGATGGTAGTGTCAAGGTAATTAGTGTTAATAAACCGGTGAAGATCGTATGATAAAAATATTAATAGTAGACGATTCAGCATTAATGAGAAATATTTTGAAAGATATAATAAGCAGCGATGAAGAATTTCGTATTATCGGATTTGCAAAGAATGGTGAAGAGGCAATTGAGCTCAATAGATCATTAGAGCCGGACCTCATAACAATGGACATTGAAATGCCTAAGATGAATGGTATTGAAGCTGTAAAACGAATAATGAAAGATCATCCTACCAGAATTGTCATAGTAAGTGCTTTTGCCAGTGAGGATGCCACTCCCTCTTTAAATGCATTAAGAAATGGTGCTTTGGATATTATACAGAAACCCTCAGGTGTAATATCCCCAAATTTAAGAATAATAAGAAATGAAATAATAAATACATTAAAGTTGATTTCCAGTATTCCCGTGGAGAAGATCAAATTACTTAATGAAAAGAAATTGGAGAAAATAGCTCTTTCGAAAAATAGCAATATCCACGAAAAATGTATAGTTATAGCAGCATCAACAGGCGGACCTAAAGCATTGGAAAAACTTATTCCTACTATTTCGCCTAAATTAAACGCTTATATATTTTTGGTGCAGCATATGCCTCCTACCTTTACAAGGAGCTTTGCCGAACGACTTGATAGGATCTCAGACATCAATGTGAAAGAAGTTGAAGACGGGGAAAAACTTGAAAAGAATACAATCTATGTAGCTAAGGGTGATAATCATTTTAAGATAAAAGTGAAATCTGATGAATTATTCGCAAAATTGACTAAGGAACCGCCACTTTGGGGAGTGAGACCATCTGCTGATTATTTATTTGACAGTGCGAGTCAGATCTTTAAAGACAAGACATTGGGCATTGTTCTTACCGGTATGGGTAAGGATGCTACACAAGGTGCTTCGGTCATTAAAGAATATAATGGGAAAGTGGTTATACAAGATAAAACATCTTCATTTATTTGGGGTATGCCGGGCTCAGTTTATCAAGGGGGATATTCCGACTATGAAGCAAAGTTACAAGAAATACCAAGATTAATAAAAGAATTTATTGAAGGGACTTTATGAACAATAACTACTTAGAGATGTTCCTTAATGAGGCTTATTCTTATGTTGAAAGCATAAACGCTGCCGTCTTGAAACTTGAAAAAAAGGAAAATGAGAAAGAAAATATAGAGGTAATATTTAGGAATATGCATACTTTGAAAGGTATGGCGGCTGCAATGGCGTTCAATAATTTGGCAGAGATATCGCATTCTCTGGAAGATGTTTTTAGTAAGGTTAAATCCGGTGCGTTAATACTCAGCGAAAATAATTATGACTCTTTATATCAATGGGTGGATAAGATAAATGAAATGTTGGACTATATTTCTAAAAACGGTGTTGAAGCCCCTGATAATGTTGAGGAAATTGAAATAATAAGGAAATTTTTAAATAGTGGTAAGGTGGAACAGCCCAAAAAGGAGATAAAAGAAAGAGATAAGCAAGTAGTAGCGAATGAACTCAAATTTGATTTTACCGATTCAGAAATAGTTGCTTTAAAAGCTTTATTTAATTCGAATAGAAAGGTATATGAATTTTTCATAAAGATCGATGGTAAAGCACCCATGCCTTCTGTCAGGATCTATCAGATCATACAAAAATTAACAGAATTAGGAGAGATATTAAAAACAGAACCTTCTGCAGAAATTCTTGAAGAAAGTGAAGACATATACGAGTTCATGATTCTTTTTACAACTGAGAAAGATATTAACCATATTTTTGAGATCATAAATTCTATCCGTGAGCTTGAAAAATTAAATGTAAAACCATTGAAACCGGAGGATCTGGAAGGAGAGAAAGAAGAAGATAAAGAGAAAATTGATATTGTAAAACAGGATAAAAAGCAGACCAATAAAAAGAGCTTATTGGAACCAACAATAAAAGTAAAGATCAAACATTTGGATAACCTTGTTAATTCCATTGGAGAGTTGATCATTAGTACAATTCGTCTAAGTGAGATCTCAAAGGAATATAATATAAAACCTTTAAAGGATGAGATCAGTAATTTCCAAAGGATAACTGCAGAATTACAGGATAAGATACTCCTCGCCAGAATGGTCCCTGTGGGCCAGATATTCAATAAATATCCCCGTGTTATTAGAGATTTGGCGAAGAAAGTAAAGAAAAAAGTGAATTTTAATATTTCCGGTTCGGACATTGAGCTTGACAGGGTCATTTTGGATGAGATCGACGAGCCTTTGATTCATTTATTGAGAAATGCGGTTGATCATGGTATTGAAACACCCAAAGAGAGAAAGCAAGCGGGAAAAGATGAAACCGCACAAATTGATCTCATTGCCCGTCGTGAGAAAAATCGAGTGGTCATTGAGGTCAAAGATGATGGTCATGGGCTGGACATTGAAAAAATAAAGACCAAAGCGTTGAAAATGAATATTGTGAATAATGAAAAACTTTCCATTATGAATAAATCGGATATCTTTATGCTTATCTGCAAGCCGGGATTCTCCACTGCTGCTACCATTACCGATGTTTCTGGACGCGGTGTCGGTATGGATGTTGTGAAGAATAAGATCGAATCATTGAATGGTGTGTTGAACATACACTCCAAATTCGGGAAGGGTACTACTTTTTCAATGATGCTTCCAAGCACTTTGGCAATTATTCAAACCCTTATTGTAGAAGTCCGAGGTGTTAAATTTCTTATCCCCATTGCAAATATTCAAGAGACAATGGAAATTAAAAAAGAAGATATAAAAATAATCAAGAACAAAGAAGTCGTTTTTCTAAGGGATGAGATCATCGTACCCCTAATCCGAGTAGATGAATATTTTGGATATGAAAAACAGGATAGGGAAGTATATCCCGTTGTTTTTGTTGAATTTGGAGAAAAGCGTGCAGGTTTGATCTTTGATAATTTTTATTCAAGACAACAAACAGTAGTAAAGAATTTGGATGCCATTTTAAAGAAGGTCAAAATATATTCAGGGAAGGGTCTCCTTGCCAATGGTGAACCCACCTTGATAATTGACCTTGCAACGATCTTGGAGTAATTATGCAAATAAAGAACTATGAATTAGATATACTTAAAGAACTCAGTAATATAGGGACTGCACATGCAGCGACCGCTTTGGCAAAATTATTGGGTCAAAAAATAGATATTGATGTACCTATTACAAAGGTCATGAATAAAGACCAGCTTATTAGGCAGTCACCTCAAAAGGATATTTATTATGGGATCGAATTTACCATATTAGGAGAGATAACAGGAAAAAATCTTTTTTTTATAAACAATAATCAAATCTCTTATATTGTTGAAAACCTGCTGAAAACCTCCATTGAGAATGTAGACGATGTAAATCTGGTCTCAACCCTGCAGGAGATCGGGAATATACTATCTGCCAATTTCCTTGCTGCGCTTGGTGATATGTTGAATTTATTAATGATCCCCTCTGTACCGCGAACTGAAAAGGGTAACTTCTATGAGATCCTTCATAATAGTTTGGGTAATGATCCAATGGTAGGAGATGAAATAATCATAGTTAGGACAAAAATGAAGAACAATAATTTGACATTTACACCATTTTATGTATTTGCACCCTTTAAAAAGGGATTAGAAATAATTTTAAATAAAATGAGACATATATGAAATCTATAACCTTTCTATTGAACTCACAGTATTTTGGTATTGAGATATCCAATATCATTGAAGTTGTTAAGGAGTATCAGATAAAACAGATCCCCGGTGTTTCAAATGTTATTGAAGGTCTTATTAATCTTAGAGGAGAAATAATCACGGTTGTAAATTTGAAAAAACGATTGAAGCTTGAAGAAACAAAAGATTCCATCCATGATGTCCTCATTGTTCGTTACGATAATATTAATTACGGATTATACCTTGACGAGGTTTTGGAAGTTGTTAATCTCAAAGAAGAAAATATACAAAAGGAAAGTAAAAATTTCTTGAAGATAGAAGAAAATTTTTTGGAAAATCTTGCGAAGCTTAATGAAAAGCCCATTATGATACTGAATTTGGAACAAATATTGGATATATGACGGAAAAAGACACAAAGAAAGATCCTCAAAAAGAATTATTAAAAAAATTTGCTGCAAAGGTTGATGAAACATCACCCGCGTCATTGAATAATTTAGGTGCCTTTTTCTATACAAAAAAAATGTATTTTGAAGCAATTGAGGCTTTTCAAAAAGCATTGGACCTTAATCCTAAATACTCTTTGGCATTAAAGAATATTGCACAGGCAATAAAAAAAGTTCTCGAAGGAGAATATGATCTTGAAAAGGAATCCGACGGAAAATATGTATTTACCAATGAAGACGCTATAGAGTATTTTAAAAAAGCTATTAAACTTCAATCGGATATGGATGATGCTTATAATGCAATGGGTGAGATCTACTATCATCAGGGATTCTATGATATTTCAATGAAATTATTCAAAAAATCCATTAAGATCAATCCTAAAAATGCCATAGCACATTATAATCTCAGTTTCCTCTACGGAGAAAAGGGTTTGTTTAATCAAGCACAAGAAGAATACAATACTGCAATTGCTATTAATCCGAACTTTGCCGAAACCCAAAGAGTGACCGTTGATAGTAATGCTATGACCATGTATGAAGAGGATAAAGAGGTTTTAAAACAAAAGAAAGACCCTGAGAAAGCCAAGGTTGCAAATACAATGGCACAGGTCTTCATAAGTACGAATCGGCTTAAAGAAGCAATAGATAAACTAAAAGAGGCAATAAAATTGAATCCCGATTTTGTTGACCCTTATCTAACCTTGGGTAAACTTTATATTAAAGAAAAACAATTTCAGCAGGCAATTGAATATCTCGAAATGGCATTGAACATTGACAAAGATAATGAGGTTATTTTAAATAATCTTGGTGTATTATATCATGGTCTGAAACAAGATGACAGAGCTGAGGAATATTTGAAGCAGGCAATTGAGATAAAACCCGACTATATTGATGCCATCTTGAATACCGGTAAGATAAAATTTGAGCTAGGGGACTATGAAGAAGCCCAGAAAATATTTGAGGATCTGTTAAAACTAAACAGTGATAGTTATTTCGCCTATGCTTACTTAGGTTATATTCTTTACCTTAAAGGTGATAAAGAAAAAGGGTTATCCTATGTTAAAAGGTCTGTTTCAATAAATGAAAATTTTCTTGAGGGGAAGGAAAAGTACGCCGAATTATTGACAGATGAGCGAGAGTTCAAGGAAGCCATAAAACTTTTTATGGAAATCCTGAAAATTAATCCTAATAAAAGAGGAATCAAAGTCAAACTGGGAAGGATCTACCGGTTAATGAAGAATTTCGAAAAGGCGCATCAAATATTCATGGAAGCAATGAAAACGGAGTCGAAAAATCCCGAATTAATGATCGAATTTGCAATGTTGAACAGCCAAACAGGTAAGCTGGATAAAGCAAAAAAAATGATATTGGAAGCCATTAAGATCGCTCCTAATGAAGTATCATATAAGATTAAATTAGCAAATCTTTTTATTAAGGAAAAGAAGATAGATAATTCTATTTTAATATATAATAAACTCATTGAGGATGGTATTAAAAGAAAAGAGATCTTTATTAACCTCGGAGCTTTGTTTCATATGAATAAAGATTATAAAAAAGCAATAAAAATGTTCTCAAAAGCAATAAAATTGGAACCCAAAGATCATGTAAGTCACTATAATTTGGCAAGCGTATATGCTACAATGGGCTGGTGGGATGAAGCGGCTTGGGAATATGCAGAAGTTCTTAAATTAGAACCCGACTTCTCAGATGCTTTATTTTATCTCGGCAGGGTCTATTTTAATAAGAAATGGTATGAAAAAGCTATTGAAAGTTGGCAGCAGTTCATAGAGAAGAGTAATAGCAAAACAAAAATAGCTGAAACAAAAAGAGCTATTGAAGAAGCCAAAGAGCTAAAAAGCGAGGAGTAAGATATGGTATTTCAGGGAAATATTAACACTATTCACATTCCAACCATATTCCAACTATTCTATTTTTCCACCAAATCAGGTATCTTGAAACTGAATATTGACAGGATAGAATATAATATATATTTTTTAAAGGGAAGTATTGTTAATATTAAAACAAATTTTGTTAAGTCAAGTATATTGGAAAATTATTTTGTAGCAAAAAAAATCTCTCCGTCAAAATTCCAAGAAATATTAAAAATGGGTGATAATGTTCAGAGAATATTAAAAACTGCAATTGAGAAAAAGATAATTTCCAAAGAAGAATTGCAAAAAATGATCAAAAAACAGAAAAAAGAACTTATAATGGAAGTTATTGGTTTGGAATTCGGGAAATTCTCCTTTGAACATATTGTTCCTGAAAAATTGAAAGATGAAAATAAATATAACTTTGATGTTCAAAAACTTTTAATGGATTCATTGG
>JAGGYO010000201.1 GCA_021162505.1 bacterium | reverse complement strand
GGGCTTTTACATTTCCTCTTGGAGCATATGTAGCCGCAAGTCATACAATCTCATCACTATTTGGAATTCAACTAATAGACTACATTGGTTTTGCTTTATACTGGCTTTTAGTTATTTTCTGGCTGGCCACTTTCGTAAAAACTTTTATACATACATATCATGGGACGCTGTTTAAGGATTGATGTAATTAAAGTTAAGAAACTCAAAGATACCCAAAGGGAGATGCAAAAATAAAGCGAATTAAATACTATCAAAACTTACCTTTAAAAAAGACAGGAAATTTCCTGCAATAGGATTTAAAATATAGCAAAACGGTGTAATTTTATAAAAAGATTCAGTGGGTAAACTCTTCGTGGCTAGCATTCCTCATCCTCGTTTCGCTCGGAGAATATAACAGCAAATATGCGGTTTCACTCACTCGCTCTTTCACCTCCTTTATCTCCATTAGGTGGTTAATATGTTCATATTTATCCGCCGAAACTTTAGTGTAGGCGGGCCTATCTACTATAGGAAATAAAAAAATTCTTGACTTTTTGATAGAAAAATATTATAAACCTGGAAATATTATTTCTTGGCGAGATAAAATAGAGAGGATAACTGGAGAGAGAATATGAATGATAAAGCTCGAGTTTTATGGAGTGATAGGTTAACGAAAGCCGGGTTGCTCCTGCACCTATCGGTGATAAAGGGAAAATCAAAGATTTACAAAAAGCTTTCCTTTTTGCAAGCGGACACGCGCGGACAGGGGCGACTTATTTTATCAGTAAACTGTTATATGATATTTCTTGCAAAAATTTATATAGTTGAAATAATGGGTTCTTAACAAGCATTATTATATTGGTTTAAAAGGGGTAGCCTATGAAAATAGACAAAGTAAGAAATTTACTTAAAAATGTGCTTTCGCTTAGTGATTACAGCAAAGTTATTAAGTTAAATATAGGCTGGTCAAAAGATGAAAAATATTATATCGAGAGTGAAATTGGAGAAAAATTTTTACTGAGAGTTAGTGATATAGAATATTACAATGATAAGAAAGAAGAATATATGATAATGAAAGAAATTTATGATTTAAATATAAAAATGTCGGCACCGATCGATTTTGGAAAATGCGATAATAATAAATATGTATATTTACTTTTATCCTGGATTGAAGGAACAGCAGCAAATGAGATAATTACAACATTTTCTGAAGAGGAACAATATAATCTAGGAATTAAAGCAGGCTTAATACTTAAAAAATTCCATTCTATTTCTGCTCCCGACGAACAAGAAGATTGGGAACAAAGAATGTTAAAAAAATTTGATTATCATTTAGAAAGATATAAAACTTGTGGAATTAAAGTGCCGAATGATAATATAGCAATAAAGTATATTAACGAAAACTTGCATTTACTAAAAAATCGTCCACAAACATTTCATCATGGAGACTTTCATATTGGCAATTTTATAATAACTTCAGATAATACATTGGGTATTATTGATTTTAATAGATGGGACTTTGGAGATCCATATGAGGATTTTTACAAAATGATGTTATTTAGTAGGGAGTTAAGCATACCATTTGCAATTGGACAAATTCATGGGTATTTTAATAATAGAGTTCCAAATGATTTTTTTGAGATACTCGCATTATATATTGCAGATGTGATACTATTTTCAGTTGTTTGGGCTATTCCTTTTGG
The DNA here is from genome assembly GCA_021162505.1 of bacterium. GTDB lineage: Bacteria > AUK180 > AUK180 > AUK180 > AUK180 > AUK180. The sequence continues at coordinate 2,570 of JAGGYO010000201.1, read as the reverse complement.
AGAAAATGAAATTAAAGAAATGTTGAAACGAGCAGAAATGATATTTTCTGATTACGAATATTTTAATTCAGCCGTACCTAAATGGTTTCCATATTGAGATAAAACATATTTTGCGGTATTTACTCTGCGGAGCAGAAAATCATCATATAACATGGTATTTACGCAAATTGTGCCAACCTTACCTGGACGGCAACGTCGTAAATACCAAGAATGCTATATTACTTGGAGGAAAAAGGGGGATCCCGAAACAATAGTGAAACAAGTTTAACACATGGTTCAGGGGGACATGGAGGGAAACATCCCGGACTTGTTTCAGCATATCATTTATTACAGGTAAATAAGTTTATACCTATCCGCCGAAACTTTAGTGCAGGCAGACCTATCTACCTGCCGAAAAAGGACTTGACCTTTTGCTTTTCTCTGTTTTATACTATTATGTAATGTTAAACGAGGGTGAAATTTGGCAAGCTCAAAAGGTGTTAAAACTATAATAGTAAGATATTCATTTGCAACGCACTTTCTGAAAAACGGGGTTGATTTAAGATACATTCAGGAGATACTTGGGTATGAGAGTTTAAAAATGACCGAAATTTATCCCCATGTCAGCAGAAAAAATCTGGGAAAGATTGTTAGTCCAATCGATACCATAAACCTGAACAAAGGGTATGGTAGGTGACAATGTTTATAAAATTAAAAGATTTTATTTGTTCTTCCAGAGGGATTATATCTGCACTATGTGCTGATATAACCACGTTGTCTGCCATTGCCAAAATAGAAGGATGAAGAACATATGATTAATATAAACAAAGATTGTATAGTGAGACACCAAGATTGTAAAAGGATATTTGGAGGTTCAAGAATATGTTTTGTTGCAAGTCCATCTAGCGAAGAGGTAGCTTTGGAATTGGAAATAATAAAGCAAAAATCAAGAGAAATGAATATTGAACCATATATTGCGGTGGAACAAAGAGAGTTTCAAAAAGATATTTTTTGTGAGAAGATCTGTTCTAAAATAATAGAGTCTCTGTTTTGTATCGTCATATTAAACGATATTAAAGATGAAAATGGTGTGAGAAAACCGAATGCAAATGTATATTATGAGTATGGTTTAATGACAGCGTTTAAAAAGAAAATAATTCCTATTCAATTAGAGAGACAAAAGTTAGCATTTAATATTCAAAGTCTAGATACTTTAAAGTGTACTAAAAAAGAATTCGCTAATCAAATTGAAGAAGCAATAAAAATTATTTTATTGTCATTTGAAGAAGAAAAAGAACAAGAGAAAGAGGATATATATCGATATGATTGGGTTCTGGATATGCTAGGATTAGTAACTTCAAGTGATAGATTTGAATTTAGATTTCGCAGATTTTTTTCCTTAAGGTCTCTCGGATTTAACCTGTATAATGATACTAAAGAAGGCAGATTAAACTTTGTAGGAATATTTGACAAGGGCATTCCCAACAAGGATATCATATTGTATTCAAAAATATTGACATTAAAAATTAAGAACTTTTGTGATGACTTACAAAGACAAGTTAATGAGTTAGAAATTGGTAAAAAACATCGGTCCATTATTGAAGATAGAATATCAGAAGATGAAACATTAAAGGAGAAACTAACCTCTGCAAGAATTCTTATATTAAAAACAGTAGATAATCCCGAAGAATTAAAAAAGATGTATATGGAAACATGTAATGATTTTGGGTTATGCTTAGATTTTGAAATAATAGATAGAAACAAAGCACTTCAGTTGATAGGAGAATAGATTATGACAACGGCAGCCAATAGGTGGATATGTGGCTTCGCCTTCGGCTATGCTAAAATTTGCCTACGGCAAACATCACATATCCCCATAACGTTATATGCAATAAGCGCGAGAAACTTTAGCTCGGCCGTCCTGGCCTCGCTATTACAAATTAAATGTGGAATTTTAAATGCCTGAAAATAAAAGACAACATTACGTCCCACAACTTTATTTAAGATATTTTTCGGATAATCGTAAAACTATACCTGTTTATTCTATAAAAGATAGAAAGATTGTCACAGAAAATGCTCCTATAGACAGACAATGTTATCAAAATTATATGTATAGTGATGATTTAGAAGTTGAAAAAGCCATAACCAGAATTGAAAATGTAGCAAAATCAATAATTGATTCTATAATTAAAAACCATAAATTACCAAAAATACCAACAGATGATTATTTTGCATTAACCGTTTTTATTCTTTACCAATCAGCCAGAACTTTATTTTCAGCTGAACTATTAAATGAAACAACTGATAAACTCATCAAAATGATTTTAGAGGATCATATAAAACTCTCACGTCCAGACGGAATTACTGTAGAGGATTTGGAAAAAGTAAAAGTTAGCTATAAACAACCAGCTTTATTTATTTTAGGTATGATATCCCAAATGATTCCTCTAATTTTTGACTTAAAATATAAACTTATTATTAACCAAACAAATCTGAATTTTATTACTTCAGACAATCCAGTAATTTTTTATAATAAATACTATCTAAATGATTTTTTCAACTACACTGGCATAGCGAGCAAAGGTCTATTG
>JAGGYO010000298.1 GCA_021162505.1 bacterium | reverse complement strand
GTGGAGCATGCACCGCAAAACCCGGCTCTACATCCAACACTTACATTAAACCGAAAACCCGCATATTCCATTGCCTGCATGATTGTCAATGATGCAGGAACCTTATAGCGTTTACCCAAAACATAGATATTTATCCAATGTTTAATGTTAACATCATCAATTCCTTTTGAGGCAGAACTGTTCGCTTCCGCGATCTCAGTCATTAAATTCTTTTTTATCTCATCCATAACCTTACCTCCTATTCTTTATGTGAAACGGCTTTTAACAAGCCCTTTTCCCTTAATAACGGTCTGGGATCAATATAGTTATCTTCAAATCCCATATACTTTTCGTCAATACCAAATGCCAATGCCATTACCTGTGTGAAGTACAATACAGGCATATGCTCAAATTCAGGATGCGCTTCCTTAACCAATTTCTGCCTATTGTCCAAATTAAAAGCACATAATGGACAACTGGTGATCATCATATCAGCTCCTGCTTTCCTCGCACCATTGATAATAGTGTGCGTATTTCTTGCAACAGCATATTTATCCTGTACTGTTTGGTGCCCGCCGCAGCACATTTTCCTAAAAGGATTCTCAACAGTTCTTGCACCCAAAGCCATCATTAGATCCTTTTCAATTTTCGGATCTTCGGTGTTATCAATAGCAATACTTTTGGGTCTTAATAACATACAACCATAATATGGAGCAATGGTCAATGATGAAATATCTTTTTTTACCTTTTCTTTGACCTTATCAAAACCCATATCCCTTAATATTTCAAGCAAATGAATAACTTCTACTTTCCCTTCATAATCTTCTTCTTTATACATAAAATCATTTATGGTTTGCATATCATCGGGATTTTCTTTGACCCTTAAATTGGACCTTTTCAATACATTGAAACACATAGAACAAAGTGCTACCAATCTATTCTCATTTTCTACCAGTCCATGTTCATTCATTTCCTGAACACGAATAAGATTTCTTATAGGTGCAAGATGCTCTATTAAATTATCTGAAACAATAGAACTCACAACACCGCAGCAATTCCATCGTGGTAATTCAATCAACTCAATATCAAGGGATTTTGCAACTTCAAGGGCTGAACTTTCAAAGTTCTTCGCCTTGGTTTTAAGTGTGCATCCCGGATAATACGGTAATTTCATCGTCATAATGATCTCCTAATTTGTTAGTCGTCTACAAGCTGCAACAATGGCTATTTGCGGAAGTTCCATTATCTCATCTTCCGGAATATCATTTATATTGATCTTATCAGTAGCGGTTCTTAGAACAACTTGTCTCAATGCCTCTGCAACTTTTGCAAGATCAAGTTCTCTAGGGCATCTTACTTTACAATTAAAACATGATGCACATATCCAAATAGATTTTGATTCCAGTATTTCTTCCTTTTGTCCTAAAATTGTCATGGACATAATTTGAGATGGCATGAGATCCATTTCATTAACCATGGGACAACTGGATGAACAGATCCCGCATTGGATACAACTCGTTATCTTTTCCCCGCTCAACTCTTCAATTTTATTTAGGAATTCAGCTGCCTCTTTTGTAATTTTTACTATTTTACTCATTTCTTACTCCAAATAATCTCTCTTTCAAATTCTCAACGAGCTTTTCCCGTTTATCCTTTGGTATAGGTCCTAATTTATTTGCCAAATTATTTAAACCATTTACCGTATTAACGAATTTGACAAGCATAACGGTAACAAAGGGTAATGCCAATAATCTTTCCTCTTCAATTCCCACTTCTTTCATAATACTTAGTGTTTTGTTATAGTTTTTCATCATCTCTTTAAAACTGGTCTTATAAGGAGATGATATTTCTTCCGGTTCGGCAATTAAGATCGCATCAGCTCCATAATAGAATGCTCTTAAAATAAGTTCGGGCGTTACCCTTCCTGAGGCGGGAGTTCTAATTACCCTTGAATTCGCAGTATATGACATTTTTGCCGTACCAACACTGTCAATCATTCTATAGCTTGTCATATCATCGGCAAAAATTAATATCCTCGGTTCATCCCCTTTGTCGGCAACCGCGTTCTTAACTTCTACCAATAATTGTTCATTGGAATATAGATTCATATCTATGGCATTTTCAGGACAATAGGAGATACATACCCCACAACCCTTGCAAATGACATGATTTACTTCCGCTTTCCCGTCTCTCATTGAAATTGCATCATATGGGCAGGATGGAATACATAATTCACAACCATTACATTTATCTTTTTCAATAAAAGCGAACAGCGGGTCATAATAATATTTCCCTTGGTTCATCAAGGCAATTGCTCTTGCTGCTGCACCACTTGCTTGTGAAACAGTGTCTGGAATATCCTTGGGACCTTGCGCCATTCCGGCAAGAAATACTCCGGGTATCAATGTATCAACTGGTTTGAATTTCGGATGTGCTTCCTGTATAAAGCCGTCTGCACTTTTTGCTAATTTAAGCATTTCTACAATTGATTGTGTACCTTCATTGGGTCCAACACCAACTGAAAGAGAAACAGTATCAAATTCTCCTTCGATCATCTGTCTATTAAGAGTATCTTCTGCTTTGACGATGACCTTGCCGGTATCAGGATCTTCAATGAGTTCAGAAACCTTTCCCCTAATGAATTTAACACCATTTTCCTGAGCAGTATTATAATATTCTTCATATCCCTTACCAAATGCTCTAATATCTATATAGAAAATATATACATCCCTTGTGGGGTCCATTTTCTTAATAAGGTTTGCCTGCTTAATAGCATACATACAGCATACCCTTGAACAATACGGTCTCCCGATCTGTTTATCTCTTGAACCGATGCATTGAATAAAAGCGATCTTCTTACCCAGTTCTTTAAGTATAACACCTTCTGCTATTTTAACAATAATACGCTCCATTTGCATACCATTGATAACGCCTTTTAATTTCCCGAATCCGTATTCGGGTTTTTCTTTGGCATCAAATATATCAAAACCGGTGGCTACGATAATGGTATCAACCTTAATCTCTTCGTATGTGTCAACCATATTAAAGTCAATGGCATCCTTTGGACATACTTTTTGACATAATCCACAAGTATCGCCGCCATGGATTAATCTCAAACATGAATCGGCTTCTATATAATATTTATAGGGAACTGCATAATCAAAGGGTAAATGAATTGATTTGGTCTTACTTAAACCCTCGTCAAATGTACTTGTAATATTAACAGGACATTTTTCTTCACATAATCCGCAAGATACGCATTTTTCTTCATATACATATTTGGGTTTATGTTTGATCTTTACGCTGAAATTCCCTAAGAAACCGGAAATATCTTGAAGTTCTGCATAAGTTTTAAGATCAATATTGGGATGATCTCCAGCTGCAGCCATTTTAGGGCTCAAAATACAGGTTGCGCAATCCTCTGTGGGAAAGGTTCTTGACAATTGAGCCATTTTCCCACCAATACTTGGATCCTTTTCCACCAATGTAACCTTAAAACCCGCATCAGCAAGGTCCAAGGCAGATTGAATCCCAGCAATTCCAGCCCCAACGACCAGTACTCTATTGCCGATCTTAAGTTCCCCTTTTTCCAATGGATCATCTTTCCTTGCCTTTTCAATAGCCATCTTTGTAAGATCAATTGCTTTTTCAGTTGCTTTTTCATGGTTATCATAATGCGGCCAAGCAGCTTGCTCTCTAATATTTGCCATTTCAAGAACATATGGGCTTAATCCCGCTTTTTCAAGATCCTTCGCGAATGTAGGACCCTGAAATTGAGGTGAACACGCAGCAATAACAACCTTGTCAAGTCCTTTTTCCTTTGCGTCATTGATGACCATTTGCTGCCCCAACTCGGAACACATATGGGGAAAATCTACTGAAATAATGACATCACTAATTTTTTTTGCTTCTGCTGCAACCTTTTTGACATCAATTACTTCAGAAATATTACCGCCGCAATGGCAAACATAAACACCAATTTTCTGACTCTTCTTTTCTACCATAATAACTCCCTGTTTCCTTATTCCCTATATTTTAAACCCATTTCGTATCCTTTATTAAAAGCTTGAATATTTTTTTCCAACACATTATTTTTGAATTTATCTTTCAGTACTTTTTCCACCGTATCCGGTTCGATTATATTAGAGATTGCCACTGCGATTCCCAAGGAAAATATATTTGATGACATTGTGCTTCCCGTTATCTTTTTTGTCATTTCGGTAATGGGAATTTTAATTAATTGCTTATAGCCATGAGGAACATTAATAACCAAGTTTTCATCTACGATCAAAGTTGTATTTGCCATATTCGAGCAATATGCCGAACAGGCTTCACCTGAAAGAACAATAAGCAGATCTATCTCCATTGCCCTAGGGTAAATTATCTCCTCATCTGATATTATAACATCTGATTTTGAAGCCCCTCCCCTTGACGCAGCTCCATAGGATTGGCTTTGAACAGCATTCTTACCACTATATAATCCGGCGGCGAGGGAAAATATTTTTCCAGCAGTTATCATTCCCTGACCTCCTGAACCGCTAAATCTTATTTCATATCTATTTTTCACAATTTGCTCCTGAAAGATCATATTTCAAGTAGGATTCTATAAATTCAGGTCTTTCAATATCAACAAAAACACCTGTTATTATCTTCCCTTCCAACTCTTCAGGTGTCCTTTTCTCCGCCTGTGCCTTTGTAACGCTCATACTTTTTACCCAATCAATATTTTTTGTAGCATCGGAAGTAAGTTTATTCCTTCTTCCAAAACTTGTGGGACAAACACTGAATGCTTCAACAAATGAGAATCCTTTCTTTTGTAAAGCTTTCAGTATGATCTTCTCTAAGTTAATATGATTCGATTGAATTTCTCTTGCGACAAAAGTCGCACCGGCACCTTCAACCAGTTTACAAAGATCAAAAGGTATCTCGGCATTACCGTATTGGGAAGTTGTGGAATTATATCCATGCGGTGTGGTTGGGGATTTTTGCCCGCCGGTCATACCGTAAATATCATTGTTGAACACTATAGCAGTAATATCGATATTTCTCCTTGCAGCATGGATCAAATGATTCCCTCCTATAGCAGAAGCATCACCATCACCCATAACCGCAATAACATTCAATTCGGGATGGGCGAATTTTATTCCCGTGGCAAAACCCAATGCCCTGCCGTGGGTAGTATGCAATGTACATGCATCAATATAACCGGGAACCCTACCGGCACAACCAATACCTGAGACCACAACAGTATTTTCTTTTTCCCAGCCCATTTTATCAATACTTTTTAGGAGTGCAGCCAATATTATTCCATGACCACAACCGGGACACCACATTGTTGGTAATTTATCAACTCTCAACCGATCCAAAATTATATTATTATACAATTTATCCCTCCTTAACCTTGCTCGATATCTCACATGGCGTAATTAATTCACCATCAATTCTATTGACCTTTATTAAGGGAATATTACTATCGATAACAATTCTTGTTTCAGCATATAATTGGCCTAGGTTCATTTCTACCAAATAAATCCTTTTCATTTTCTTACTTATTTCATGGATAACACTACTTGGAAATGGCCAAATGGTCAATAATTGTAACAATCCTACCTTAATATTGTCATTTCTTAATTGTAAAACCGATTCTTTAGCAGCTCTTACAGAAGAACCATAGGATATTAATAGAATTTCAGCATCATCCGTCATAAAGGTTTTTGTTTTAACGATCTTTGAACTGTTCTTTGAGATCTTAGTGGTGATCCTTTTTAACAAATCAGTTGTTATTTGAGGATCATCAGTAGGAAAACCCGTTTCATCATGAACGAGTCCCGTGATATGATATTTATAACCGCTCCCGAAATTTGCCAGTGGCGGAATATCCCCGACATTTATATCAAAGGGTTTATAATCTTTCGGTCCATCTTTGGGCTTAGGTCTTTCAATAATAGTAACATTTTCAGGAATGACCAATTTTTCCCTAATATGTGCTAAGGCTTCATCCATTAAAAAAACAACGGGTGTTCTATATATTTCAGAGAAATTAAAAGCGTCTATAATCAATTCATAGGTTTCCTGAATAGAAGACGGACAAAGAGCTATTATTTCATGATCGCCGTGAGTACCCCATCGTGCCTGCATTACATCTGCTTGTGCGACACGGGTTGGTAAACCGGTAGAAGGTCCACCTCTTTGAACATTTACTACTACGCAGGGTATCTCTCCCATGGCGGCAAAACCAAGATTCTCTTGCATTAGAGAAAACCCCGGACCGCTTGTTGCGGTCATTGACTTTTCACCTGTAAGAGAGGCGCCGATTATGGCGGCTATACTTGCTATTTCATCTTCCATTTGAATAAACTTTCCGCATACTTTGGGTAAATCCCTAGACATATTCTCCATTATTTCGGAAGATGGAGTTATGGGATAACCGGCATAAAATCTACATCCGGCGCGTAAAGCTCCCAATGCAGCCGCTTCGTTCCCTGTTACCATTTTTACATTCATATAAGATCCTATTTATTCTTTAGAAAATCCTCTACTCCTTTCTTGTAGAGATCATTTCCATATATATCGTTGGCGACGATACATGGGAAATCAATTACTTCCAATTCTCTGATCGCTTCTGCGCCAAGATCTTCATAAGCAATTACTTTTGCCGAAGTTATACTTTCAGCTATCAATGCTGCAGCCCCGCCGACAGCAGCAAAATATACAGCTTTATTTTTTTTCATGGAATCTATGACTTCAATTGATCTGGGACCTTTTCCTACCATTCCTTTTAAACCATTATCCATTAAAAGAGGTGCATAGGGGTCCATTCTATAGCTTGTAGTGGGACCGGCGGATCCAATGGGCTTCCCTGGTTTTGCAGGAGCAGGTCCAACATAATATATGATACTGCCCTTTATATTAAATGGCAATTCTTTTCCCTCAGATATTAGATCAACAAGTCTCTTATGCGCAGCATCCCTTGCTGTATAAATGATACCATTCAAATAAATGGTATCTCCGATATGCAGTTTTTCAACATCTTCACTTTTTAATGGTGTCGTTAATTTATATTCAGCCATTTCAAACTCCTGTTATAAATATTTTGTTTATCCCGCACTTTGAAAAGGTGCTGGGGTTCAAAGGTTTCAAAGTTCTTTTTTATTTTAAACCCGTAAAGCCTTAAACTTTTTGCTGTCAAATCGTATCCTTTTTTAAGTTTTATTCCAAATTGCTTTTTCATTTTCTTTTATTTTTCATTGTTCATTGTCCATAAGCAACCAATCAAGTTTAATGCGAATATCTTTTGTATCAATGGAGGTGATCTTTCTCAGGAAATTTATTGCCTTCACAGTTTCAAGTATTGCCTTATTATAATCATCTTCCGTTGTGATGTGATCAGCTATTCTTTGTATACACTTTATCGCATTGGATACAAAATGCTTTTCCTTATCATCAACATTCAAATTGTTAAGCATTTCAATAATATCATCTTTCAATGTCTCGGGGTTGTATGCAATTTCTTTTGTTAATTCAGAGGGATCTTCTTCCCACCATATACCGTTGGCAAGATATGAAACATCCGTTATAAATGTATAATCCTCATCCGTTTCAGGAAGTTTTACAAAAACATAGTAAT
>JAGGYO010000236.1 GCA_021162505.1 bacterium | reverse complement strand
TACCTCTTTTTACAACTTTTTGCAAGATCCTAATAACTTTTTCCAATTTCATTTTTCGCTCCTTTTCAATTTCGCAGAAAATTTTATACACTATCCTTCTCTCTAATTTTTTTGAAAATAATTTAAATTATGTTATAATTGAATATGAACATAATAGTTTATCCAAATCTCTTATTGAGGAAGGTAAGTGAAGAAATTTCCTCTATTGACAAAGAAACAATTGAGTTTATTGCCGGTGATTTTTTTGACACAATGCTTGAAAAGGATGGAATTGGATTGGCTGCTCCGCAAGTGGGTATTCTGAAAAGGTTTTTTGCTATTAACATTCCCATAAGTGAAGATGAAAGCATTAAAAAGATCGTTATAAATCCCAAAATACTGTCATCTTCAAAGACAAAGGAATTGTACGAGGAGGGCTGCCTTTCCGTACCTTTGATCTATGCCCTCGTTGAAAGACCTATTTCCATAAAGGTTTCATATATGAACGAGGAGATGAAGGAAATTACAGAGGAGTTGGACGGTTTGTCAGCTCGTGTATTTCAACATGAATTCGACCATTTAAATGGTATTCTTTTTATTAATAAATTATCTAATGTTGAGCTCTTAAAAATAAAAAAGGCATTAAAGGAATTAAAAAATAAATACAAAAATGACAAATAAAGAAAGGATAATTTTCTGGGGTTCACCGGAGACCGCAAAGGGAATATTAGCAGAACTCTATAAAGTTTTCGAAATTTCCGCTATTGTTACCCAGCCTGATAGGCCTTATGGAAGGAAAAAAATACTCACAGCAACATGCGTTAAAACATTTGCTATTGAACATAATATTCCCGTTCATACACCGGAACATTTCACGCAAGATCTATTAAATGAATTGAAAAATTATAATGCTGTATTTTCTATTGTGGTGGCTTATGGTAATATTATTCCAAAAAAATTTCTTAATATCACAAAAAACGGAGCACTAAATATACATTATTCGCTTCTACCAAAACTCAAGGGACCGGCACCAATTAGTTATGCTATCCTTGAAGGAAATAAAAGGAGCGGGGTTTCTATCATTCAGATGAATGAAAGGATGGATGCTGGAGATATTTTGAAACAAACAAAACTTGAAATCTCAGATAAGGATGATTATTTTTCTTTAGAAAAACGATTAACAGAAATTGCAATTTCTGATATTACCGATGTATTAAAAAATTATCATAATTATTTTAATAAGAAGATAGTACAGGTTCAAAAATATTCCAGCTACACCCCGTTAATAAATAAGGAAGACAGCAGGATCAATTGGTATGATGATAATATAAAAATATTCAATAAAATCCGGGCTTTTACTGAATGGCCCCAAACATTTTCTTTTTTAGAAGGGAAAAGGATAAAGATCATTAAAGCAGAATTGGACGATTTGGAATACTCGGGAAAACCGGGAACTGTTTTTGATGTAAATAAAAGGGGAATTTTTGCAAAATGCGGGAAAGGATCGCTTATTATAAAGACATTGAAGCCGGAGGGTAAAAATGAGCAAAGTGGATACGATTTTTTTTGTGGGAATAATATAGAAAATAATATTTGTTTTACTACTTCAATTCAGAGCGAATATAATATTCCGAAATTCAATGAACATGGACTATCAAACTATGACACCATTACCATTCACCATACGAATTCATACAACTTTCATAAAGATCAGAAAAGCGTTTTTGAAGAAATAAAGACATACCACATTACAAAAAGGAAATGGAATGATATAGGGTATCATTTTGTCATTGGGAAAAACGGGGAAATATTCAAAGGTAGAGACCTTAAATTCCAAGGGGCACATGTTAAATCCCATAATGAGAACAATATTGGCATTGCTCTCATAGGAGATTTTAACCTTTCATTTCCAAGAGCAAAACAAATTGGAGCATTGGAAACCATTACGCGTGCCATCAGGGATATAAAAGCAATGAGAATAAGAGTACATAGGGATTTTTTAAAAGAAAATACAGGGGAATGTCCGGGTGATTTTCTTTATGATATAATGGAATATTTAAATGATTGAATTTCCAATAACAGTTGATATTGATAAGTGCACGCATTGCGGAAAATGTCTATATGATTGTCCTTTATATGAAAAATATTTGGATCAGGTATTTTCACCAAGGGGAAAGATCATCCTATTGGAACATCATATGAACAATAATGATATTCTTATATGCTCATATTGTGGTAATTGTGTTAAACAATGCCCATTGAACATTGACATTCCAGCTCATCTTTTACTAAGTGTTTGGCCAAAATATTTCTATAAATTACATATTAAGTTTAATAAAAAATTAAACATAAAAGAAAAGCAAGATCTCATTTGGCAAAAAATGAGTAAAAATGATTTAGAAAAAGACCGGGCGATTATAGAAAGAGCAGATCTTATAGCTGTCGACAACCCTCATTATTACCTATTTCTTAAAAAATTGAAATATTACAATAAACTAAAATTCAAATTAACCTTTGTCCATGAGAAAAAGAATATGGCACTGCCGGTTTTCATGAAAGGATTGGCCCAAAAAGGAGATCATTTCAAGAATACATTTTATTATGAAAAATAAATTGTTTCTTTTCCTCGTTATTTTCTCTTTCATTAGTTTTGGATGTAATCATTATGTTAAAGTAAAAGAAAATTCCAAGGACTTTCTTTTTAAACACCTGGAATATTTGAAAACACAAAATATAGAAGGAAAGATCTTTTCAACAAAAAAAGGAATGCTGGGAGGTATGAATTTTCTATGGAAAGGAAAAAATATGACATTTATTGTTTACCACCCCATTACGGGAAAAAGCTTTAAATTTAATTTGGAAAGTAAAAATAATATTAAACTACCCTATGAACTTGATGGGGTTTTACAAAATATTTTCAACAAGAGAAAATATAGGATCAATGCTTTTGGTAATTTTTTAATATACTCTTTCATCAATGATAATAGAGAAATATTTCGATTCACCATCTATAAAAACGAACTGAAAGATATTGCTATCTTTTCTCCTGAATATTTAGAATTCAATGTCACATAC
>JAGGYO010000113.1 GCA_021162505.1 bacterium | reverse complement strand
TAGAGAAATGGAGAAATGAGAAATTATCAGAGCATTATAGTTATATGATTTTAGATGCAACATATTTTTCTTGATCTATGTTTTTTTATTAATTTGGTAATAAAAATCACATCTTGTATAAAATTTACTTGATTTTTCTTTAAAAATAAATTAGAATACAAGGTTATGAAAAAGAAAGGGTTTACATTAATAGAATTAATGATAGTAATTTCGATTGTTGGGATTTTAACTGCCATTGCATTCCCATATTTTGCTGGTGCCAAGAAAAGAGCTGCTTTAGAAAGTTGTAAGATAAATCTGAAATCTATATCCGATGCATTACAATTTTATACAAATGATTCTCGTTTAAATGATATGAATAATTTAACCTTGAACCCTCAAAACAATTTTTTGGTTTCTGCCGGTTATCTTGCGGGCAATTTGAAGTGTCCTGTTTCTTCCGGTTATTATATACTAAATTATACAGATAGTTCTAAACTTTACTCTATTTTATGCCCATTTCCAAATCGTCATTATCATTTCCCTGTCAAGCAATGTACCAAGGTTGCTTATAATTCATTAGCCGGATACGATATTCGCTGATATGGTACAAGAATTGCATATTACACATTAGACAATTAAAGAGGTTTAGAGATGTGGAATTTTTTAGACATTTTTTTATTGACAAAATTTGAAAAATATAATAGAATGTAATATGGAGGTTATTATGAAAAGGTTGACCATTTTTTTATTTTTACTGTTTTCTTTTATGCTAATTTCTGCAGAAGCGAGCGGTCCTAAATTACGGGTTGCAATTTCGAAATTTGAGAATAAAACCAATAGTTATGGTAATTGGGAAATCGGGACGGGATTATCCGATATGCTCATTACAGCATTGGTACAATCAGGAAGATTTACCGTTGTTGAAAGAGAACAATTGGATAAAATATTAGGGGAACAAAAACTTTCTCTATCTGGAGCCATTACTCCTCAATCCTCTGCAAAGATTGGGAATATGCTGGGCGTCCAATATCTTATTAGCGGTTCTGTAACTGAATTTATAAACAAGAGCTCATCACAGGGAAGCAAGATAAGATTCAAAGGTATTTCAGTTGGAGGCAAATCTTTTTATGCAAAATTAGGCATAGATATAAAAGTATATGATGTAAACACCGGGGAAATAGTTACTGCCGGACATGCTGACGGGGAAGCAAAAGGGACCGGATTTTCTCTTGGTGCATATAGAGGTCCTATTGATTTTTCAAATTCAAAAATGCAGAAATCACCAATGGGCAAAGCGGCAAGACAAGCAATTGTAAAAGTTGTTAGTTATATTACTGAAAAAATAGGAAGTAAGGAATGGGCAGGAAAGGTCATTACCGTAAAAAACGGAATGGTCTATATTAATGGCGGAAAAAATTATGGCATAAATGAAGGTGATGAGTTTACCATTGAAAAAAAAGGAGAAGAACTGGTTGATCCTGATACAGGACTTTCTTTGGGAGCAGAGACAGAAAGGATCGGCACAATAAAGGTCGTTGAAGTTAAGGGAAAATATTCTATTTGTGAAGTAGTGAGCGGATCAGGTTTTGATAAAGCACAGCTGGTCAAAGTAAAGAAATGAAAACAAATAAATTACTCATCCTATTAATTGCAATTCTGATACTCTTTTCATGCTCAAAGGGAGCAAGTAATAATAAGGTGGAACCGAATAAATCCACTCAAAGTAATTTTAAATTATCCCCTCAGCAAATAGATAATTTGGTAAAACTTGAAAATAATATTTTAGCAAAGAAAATCCTTTTGCAAAATGTTGTTAATAATTTCATATTTAATAACGAGTATTATGTAATTGGAAAATCAAAGAAAGGCAATGCTCCTGAAATGAAAAGAGCTTCCCAATTAGATGGGAAACGCTGGGCTGCAATAATTATGAAATATTTATTAACAGGACAAACCGGTTTTGACCTGAAAGGAGAATATGTTGATTTTGTTTCTTTTGAAGGGGAATATTTTGATGAACAAACAAGTATTTTATATACCATATATAAATTCCGGAGGGAAAAATGAAAAAAATATTATTACTGAGTTTATTTTCAATAATGACAATGCTTATATTTTTGGGAAGTGATACTGCAAAGATCCAGAAAAGCGACAGAGGAACCTTATCCTATTTAGAAGGCAAAGCACAGAAAACACCATCGAAAGAAAATGAATGGCAATTCCTAAAAACAAATGATTCCGTGAAAAGTGGAGAAAAGGTCAAAACCCTGGAAAAATCAAGAGCAGAACTGAAATTGGATATGGGAAAAACCATTAGAATGGCACCACTTACTGAAGTAAATGTTCTAAAATTATACAAAGAGATAACGGAAAAAAATGCAAAAAGTAATATTAAGATCAGGGTAAGTTCAGGCAAGATATACAGTAAAATAGATGCATTGGGAGATGATGAGAGTTTAGAGATCGAAACACAATTTGCATCCGCAACCATTAGAGGAACAATCTTTCAGGTCAATTGTGAGAATAAGGATGAAGTACAATTGGATGTTATAAAGGGGAAGGTCTGGGTCTATTCGAATAATATTGAAGATCCCTATAAATTCTTCAAAGAAAATAAAGGAAAGCACAGGATCGGGAAACCATATAAACAAATAGAAAAGCCGTTTCACCAAGTAACACTAGGACAATGGATGGAGGTCATTAAATCAATGCAGCGAATAACGATCACAAAAGACGGTAAAACAAAAGTTAGTGATCTTAATAAAAAAGATATTGATAATTCCTGGATCAAATGGAATAAAAAGATAGATTCTCTGGAGAAAAAAGTTAAATAATGATCATTAACAACCTTATTGGAATACTGTCTTTTTTATTATTCACGGTAATAGATTTTTTTATAGGAAAAGTTCTTAATCTCTCTTTTACAAATGAAGATAATTCACTTCTGAAATTAAAGGGACTTATCGGACTGGAGCTTTTAAATATTATCTTTATTCTTGCAACACTATATTTTTCCATTTTGACCTTAGATTTTCTTAAAGTTTGGTATTTTATTTTAATTCTACTTTTTATTTTTGTTATTACATATCTTTTTATTCGAATGCTGCTGGCAAAGATATCGTTATCGGCGAACTCTAAGATCATGAAATCTTTTATGAATATTGGACTTTCCATGTTCTGGTTCCCCATATTTCTCCCCATTACTGCACCTTTTTTCCTATTATTCAAGAAAAGATCAAATGAGATCTTTTCTCATAACTACCCCTCATATTTAACGGAAGAACAATTATTGAAGATTATTGAGAGGGATTCTGAGCTTGAGGATGGTGAAAAGGATATGCTAACTTCTATCATCGGGTTTTCGAGCATAAAAGCAAATGAGATAATGATCCCCAGAACAGAGGTAATCTCAGTTAATAATGATGAAAAATATGAAAATATATTAAAACTTGTAAAAGCAAAGGGTTTTTCACGATTACCCGTATACAAAGAAGGACTTGATAATATTGTCGGAGTTCTGTATGTAAAAGATCTCATAGGACTTGAAATAGATGATTTTAATATCGAAAAATTAATGCGAAAAGCTGTTTTTATGCCGGAAACAGCCAAATTGGATGAATTATTGAAAACAGTCATTGAAAAAAAAGTACAGATCATGATAATCCTTGATGAGTACGGTGGAACATCCGGAATAATAACCTTAGAAGACATTATTGAAGAAATTGTCGGCGAGATCGAGGATGAGTATGATAAACACACTAAGGAAATTGAGAAAATTGAAAAAAACAAGTATAAAATAAAATCCTCTATTGAGATTGAAGTGATCAGCGAAAAGTTAAATATTCATTTACCCAAAATAGAAGGCATTGAGACTATAGGCGGGTTTATATTATACTATATGGAAAAAATACCTAAAAAAGGAGAAACAATGGAATATAATAATATCCATTTCAGAATACTTGATGCCGATGAAAGAAAAATAAATTGGATCTTAATGACCATAAGACATAAGGCATAATATGAAAAGATTATATCAATATGTAAAAC
>JAGGYO010000103.1 GCA_021162505.1 bacterium | reverse complement strand
ATATTATTTTCAGCTCTATGCGAATATAGTATAAAAGGTTTTGATATGGAGTAAAAAATAAAACTAATTGAAGAACTCGTATAGAAAAATAAGTATAAAATTATTAATATAGCTAAAATATAGTATTGAAACCTTTTATTGGAATTCATCTATTATCTAATAAATCTAATACAATTCCGGTCCCTTTTACAACGCAAGTTAAAGGATCTTCGGCTATCTTTACCTCTAAATGTGTCTCGTCATTTATCTTTTTATCAAGTCCTTTTAATAAGGCACCGCCACCGGCAATAGTAATACCATCCTCAGATATATCAGAAGAAAGTTCGGGTGGGGTTTTTTCCAATGTTAATTTTATTGCATTGAGTATTGCATTAATCGGTGTTTTTAACGCTTCTCTTATCTCTTCCGAGTTTATTGTAATATTTCGCGGTAATCCGGAAACTATCTCACGGCCGCGAATTTCCATTTCCTTCTCATTCTCAAGCGGAAATGCTGACCCTACCCCAATCTTTATTTTTTCTGCTGTCCTTTCGCCTATTAAAAGATTGTGTTCATTTCTTATGAACTCCATAATATGCTGATCCATTTTATCACCAGCATACCTAATGGAGTTAGCAATAACAATACCGCCAAGAGATAATATTGCAACTTCAGTAGTACCGCCGCCAATATCAACTATCATACTTCCGCGGGGTTCATTTACAGCAAGACCTGCACCTATTGCAGCGGCTCTTGGTTCTTCAATAAGAAAGACCTTTCGAGCGCCGGCGGCAAGAGCTGATTCTTCTACTGCTTTCCTTTCAACATTCGTAACACCATAAGGAATTGCAACAACAATACGAGGGGCAACAAAACTGTGTTTATTATGCACCTTTTTGATGAAATACTTGATCATTGCCTGGGTTTCATCAAGATATGCAATAACACCATCCTTCAAAGGTCTGATCGCTTTTATTTCCCCGGGGGTTTTACCAAGCATCATTTTTGCTTGTGCTCCAAAAGCCAATGGCGTACCATCGCTTCTAATTGCAACAACAGAAGGTTCCGAACAAACAATACCCTGACCTTTAACATAAATCAAGATATTTGCAGTACCGAGATCTATCCCGATATCAATTGAGAAAAGTCCTTTTAAAAAATCTAAAAACATATTATTCTCCTTTTATTTTATCTTTAAATTTCACTGCATCAACATATTTAGGATCGATCTTTAATGTGTAATTAATATATTTAATCGCTTGTTTTGTCTCTCCCAATTGGTAATAGGTTTTGGAAAGCCAATAATTGACCTTCGTACTATTCCAAAATTTTCTTGCTTTTTTATAATATGTTAATGCCACTGAAAATTGGTTCTCATTATATGAAATATATCCCAGATTATAATAACATTCACCTAGTAAGCTGCCACTTAGTTTTTCACTTACACCATTTAATAAGAGTTTGGATATCTTGAACAAATGTGCATCTTTGGCGTATTTTCCCAGCAATAATCTTGATTGAATATCCAAGGGATATTTCACTAAGATATTATAATCGTTTTTATTTATTTTTTTTAATCGGGAAAGATATTTTTCATTACCGTCCAATTTATAATAAAGGGTTAAAACTAAACCCTTTTTTAAATATATCAATTGCAGGCTCTCTATTTTTTTGGAAAGAGAGGGTTTCGTTTCCTTAAAAAATATGATCTGAGTATCCATTTTTTTTAATGTATAATCTAATGCGTCGTTAAAATAATTTAAAAATTCTGTATCGTTACACTGTTTAAGGGCTTTTTGTATATAATCGATCACCTCTGTCTGTTTTAATTTCATTTGAGATAGAATTATTTTTTTATAAAGATCACACGGGGCGAGACGGTTAATATGGAGAGCAATCGCCCTTTTGTAATACCCCGATGCCTCCGCATATTTAGTATTCTCATAATAGAAGTCTGCAAGGTTAACTACCTTTTCGATATTTGTGGGGTCCTTGCTAACAGCACTTATAAGTTTTAATCCTTTTGGAGAACCGAATAGTTTTACTGCAATATAAATAAGAAAAACGAACACAATTATGTAGAATACCCATATTTTTTTAGAAATTTTAAGTTTTTTCCTCATTCTCTCAATCCTCATTTTAAAAAACCATTTGACCTATTTTAATAAAAATTATATAATTTAAATTATAACTTTTTTTTTATGTTATTTCAATAGCTTGGAGGTTATTATGGTAATGCGATTTTTTCGAAGGCATTTTGCCGCTATTATTTGGATTACGATTTTCGTATTTGTAGGCGGCTTCGTTATTTTAAGTTCTGTAAATTTTATTCAAAAGAATAAAAATGTTGTTTTCAAGATTGGAAAAAATAATTATTATGTCAAAGATTATATGGATAGATTGGAAAAAACACGACAAGGACTAATAAAACAAGGCAAAGATTATGAAGAAAAACAGCTCAAAGGAGATGTCCTTGACGGTATGCTAAATGAAGCTTTGATTGCTCGTCTGGGTAAGGAGTTGAATATTTCCGTGGGGAAGAATGATATCATGAACTATATCAAAGGACAGAAATATTTTCTGCAGAGCGGAGAATTTGACTATGACCAATATAAAACAGTACTGTCTCAAAACAATTTATCCCCTTCGCTTTATGAATCTCAGGTGAAAGTAATGTTATTACAGAACCAGCTATACGGGATTATAAACAAGGCACAAGCCATATCCCCTTTATTTTTATTAGACCAAAATCGGTCTTTTCAAATGAGCGATTATATTAAATTCACAACGCTGGACAAGGACTATTTCAAAGACCTCATTAAGATTGGCAATGATGATCTGAAGAACTATTACTCGAAACATATGGAAGATTATTTTGTCCAACCGCAAGTAAAGATCGCATATAAGGAATTACCTGTGGAGATCACACAAAAAGACATAGACAGTATTATCAATCAATTAAATGAAATTAAAGATGAGATCATGAAAAAGAAATTGACTTTTACCGATGCCGCGAAGATGTATTCAGAAGGGCCAAGTGCCTCAAAAGGCGGTGAATTGGGATGGTTCGACAAGGATACTATGGTTCCGGAATTCACGAAAATCGTTTTTGCTATGAAAAAAGGTGAAATATCTAAACCCTTTAAAACAAAATTCGGTTATCACATTGTCCAATTGGAGGATATAAAAAAAGAAAATGGAAAGACAAAAGTTCTTGCAAGGCATATTCTTTTAAAACTCGTTATTACTGATGAGCAAAAAGACAATGTTTATAATGACGCAATGACTTATTATTCCAAACTAAAAAACGAGGAATTGTCAAAGTTTTTTAAAGATGCAAAGATCACTGAATTCGTTACACAGGATGATCTTCCATATAAAGATATGGAGGATGTTTTTGATTATAAAAAATCGGGGATCGCCGGCTATCCTTTTTATAAAGAAGATTCCAATACAAGTAAATCCTTTTGGGTGCTTTATCAGCTCATTGACAAAAAAGAAGGGTATTATAAGCCACTGGAAAAGGTCGAAGAGGATATTACAAAAAAAGTTGAAGAAGAAAAAATCGATCGATATTTGGACAAGAGCATAAAAGAAATTACCAAATCAATAAAGGAAGAAGATTGGAAAGAGGTTAATTTTACCGTATTTTCAGGGATCATTGAGCCTATCTTCGGAAAAATTGAGGATGAAAAGCA
The DNA here is from genome assembly GCA_021162505.1 of bacterium. Classification (GTDB taxonomy): domain Bacteria; phylum AUK180; class AUK180; order AUK180; family AUK180; genus AUK180. The sequence goes on along the minus strand of JAGGYO010000103.1, from coordinate 1,621 downwards.
AAAAGAAAAATATACTAATGCTTCAAAGGATATTATAAAGAAGCTCAATGAACTTACAAAAGGAGAAGAGGACTATTATAATTTTAACGACGAGATCTATCTTTTTGTATTACTGAAAAAAGAATTGCCACCACTTAAAGAAGGCGATATAGCAGGTGCAAAGAACAGTTATTTTTATAATTTTATCGTTCAATCCAGTTATGGTGATTTCTTAAGATATTTACGAGAAAAATATAATATTAAAATATTTAGAGATAGGATCGGTCTATAAAGATGACGGATGATTTTGAAGTATTATCACAAAATATTGAAAAAGTTATTCCTGAAAACGGTTTAAAGAAAAAACTTGAGACCGCGAAAAATGAAAAACGACAACTAATAATAAAATTGGGTGCAGATCCGTCAGCTCCTGATATACACTTCGGGCATCTTGTTGTGCTAAAAAAATTAAAGGAATTTCAGGAACTTGGACACAAGGTAATTTTTATTATAGGTGATTTTACAGGCATGATTGGGGACCCCACAGGGAAAAATGAAACAAGAAAACGGCTTGATAAAGAAACGGTTAAAAAAAATGCAGATACCTACGCTAAACAGGTATTTAAGATACTTGACAAAGAAAAGACCCAGATAAGATTCAATAGCGAATGGTTTGAAAAGATATCCATATATGATTTTCTTGCTTTATCTTCAAAATATACCGTTGCTCGTATGCTTGAAAGAAATGATTTTCAAAAAAGATATTCAGGGAATAAACCTATTTCCATCTTAGAATTTTTATATCCCCTTGTTCAAGGTTATGACTCTGTTGAAATAAAAGCAGATATTGAATTAGGCGGCACCGATCAGGAATTTAATTTACTTGTTGGCAGGACCTTGCAGGAAAGATACGAACAAGAGCCTCAAATTGCAATGGTAATGCCTATTATTGAGGGACTGGACGGGAAACAAAAAATGAGTAAATCCCTTGGGAATTATATTGGATTGAACGATGAGCCAAATGATATGTTCGGTAAAATTATGTCAATACCAGATGAAATCTTACCGAAATATATTAAACTCTTATCTTTCAGATCACCTGATGAAAAAGATAAAATACTATCTCAGTTAAAAGAGGGAGTAATTAATCCTCGTGATATAAAAATGGATTTCGGAGAAGAAATGGTCTCATTTCTCTATAATGAGGAATTGGGTAAATCAGCAAAGAGCAATTTCATTACACAGTTTGTTAAAAAGGATATCCCTAATGATATTAGAACCACCTTGATTGATTCCGGCAAAGCGATTGATATTATTCAATCACTTGATAATACTCTTTCAAAAGGCGAAATAAAAAGATTGATCAAACAAAATGCGGTTAAATTCAATAACGAGATCATAAAAGATGGATTTGACAACATTTCTGAAAATGGAATATTAAAAATAGGAAAAAGAAAGATATTTAAATTAAAGATCAAATAATACTTTTAGGGGGCTTCATGAAATTAGAAAATGCAACGGTATTAGGAATCTTTGGATTTTTGTTTATTTTTATTCTTAAGATTATTGGCACAACATTCCCATTTGCTTATTCTAATCATATATTAATTATAATTATGAAGGTCATATACCTTATTTGTTT
>JAGGYO010000281.1 GCA_021162505.1 bacterium | reverse complement strand
GGTAATATAGATACACTGGTTGATTGGTATTTTAAAACATTTCTTGCTATTGAGTTCTTTGGATCCTTGCTTGTAAATCTGCCAATCCCAGAATCATAAGTTCGGAAACGGTAATAATAATTGCCGGTTTCAACATTATATTCGCGTTGAGTGTATAAATAACGGAAATCAATAAGTTGCGAGTAAGATCCTTCGCTGACGCTCTGGATGACGTAGTCAGTTCCGAGTTGTGAGTTATACGGATTTAAATCACACTTTGATAGTAAGGTACGGGTATCAGAGTTTGTTTCTTCCGTTCCGGTTGTAAGAGTACCGGTTGGGAAACCCCCATCCCAAGAACTAAAATCATATACATCCATTTGTTCAATGTGTGTTTCAACTTCTATTGGAATACCCATAATGTTACTATGATCACCACCGTATTTTGAATAAAGCAAATAAGTTTGATCATTATAATCCGCTACACTCATTTTTGCTTGCCTCACCGTTTCCACTTCTCCGAGATCATATTCCTTAACCTTATTTAAATTATACAACGAAAACATAAATATTTCAAGTTTTTGGGTTTTGGGATAGTGTATAAAATTTTCTGCGAAATTGAAAAGGAGCGAAAGATGGAACTGGAAAAAGTTATTAGGATCTTGCAAAAAGGTGTAAAAAGAGGTATCCTCCTAATAGAAAGTTTAACAAATAACAAAAGGAGGATACCATGAAATTAACTTTCAACTACATTTTACGTGAAGAATTTGAAAAAGTCAAGGGTAATTTTGAAGAATTCATGAGAAATGAAATGTTGTGTTTTGGAACAACATTAGTTAATGCCATTATGCTTGAAGAAAGGAAGCTATACCAGTGCTGTGACAGATATGAAAGGAGCAAAGAGAGAAAAACAATTTCCAGCGGATTTCATAATAAGACATTATTTTTTAAATTTGGCAAGGTAACGGCAAGAGTACCTGAGACAAGAGATTCAAAATTTTATCCGCAGACAATGGAGAAATATTCACATCACGGGATTGATCTGGAAAGAATGATAAAATCCCTTGTGGTACAAGGTTTATCGGAAAAGAAGGCTTCTAAGGTATTAAATGAGCATTTATCAATTAATTTCTCAAAACCTAATATATCAAATATAGTTACATCTTTTGATAATGAAGTTGAGAAATATCATAAGAGAAAACTTAGAGATGATTATATTTATTTATACTGTGATGCTGTCTATGAAACGAGTAAGGGCTTTAAGAAGCATAATAAAAGAGGAATATTAGCCATTTATGGGATAAGAGAAGATGACACCAAGAAAAAGGATGGTGAAGAAAAAACTTATATAAAAGAATTAATTGATTATACGATCGTTGATAGAGAAAAAGAAAGCACATGGGTTAATTTTTTAAATAAAAGTTATAAAAGAGGACTAAAGGGGAATAATCTTAAACTAATCATACACGATAAGAATAAAGGGCTTATAAATGCTATTAACATGGTATATCCCTGGGTTACAACTCAACATTGTATTTATCATAAAATGCAAAATAGTATAAAAAAACTAGAAAAAACAAAACATAAAAAAGAATTTTCAAAAGATCTGTCAAATCTCTATGAAAACACAGATTCTAAGGAAGAATTTTATAAAAAATTAACAACATTCAGACAAAAATGGATTGAAGATGAACAAGATGCCGTGAAAAATTTATTAAAAGATATTCATAAAACATTGAGATATTTTAATGTTGATATTGATCATCGAAAATTTGTTACAACAAATAATAAAATAGAAAGATTTTTTAGAGAAATACGGAGAAGAACAAAATTAATTGACGGTTTTGAAAATGATAAGTCAATCAATAGATTCTTTTATCATATTTGTTATGAAAATAATTTTATTGAACAAAACATAAAGGAGAAAAAAGATGAAAATAAATAATTTGCAAAAAAACAGAAAATTTTATACACTATCATATAAAAGCTGAAATACGGTTTATCGACTATTATCCATTATTTTTACTTCTTTTTCTATATTAAGCAATTCTATTTCAAATGTCAATGTCGCATTAGGTGGAATTAAATTACCTGCTCCATTTTCACCATAAGCAAGATTTGAGGGTATCCAAATTTTCCATTTACCACCAACTTTCATCATTGGAAGGATTTCCTGCCATCCCTTTATTACCTGATTTAAAGCGAAAGTTGCAGGTTTTTCCCTCTTGAAGGAGCTATCAAATACGGTCCCGTCAAGCAGCATTCCCTTATAGTTGCATGTTACCTTGCTGTCTGCCTTTGGCGCTTCGCCTGTCCCTTTCTTAATAATGGTATATTGGATGCCATCGGGTAATACAATCACATTTTCAGCAGTTTTGTTCTTTGCTAAAAATTCTTCACCTTCTTTTTTATTTTTTACCAGATCTACTTTCCTCTTTTCCATCATTTTGGCTTTTATTTGTTTATCTAACTCATTCAGCGTTGTCTTTACTTCTTCATCTTTTAAAAGCACTTCTTTTTCCCCTGAAAATGCGTCATTGAATCCTTTCTTGAAAATTTTATTGATTATACCGATCTTCTGCATTTTAAAATTTTCTCCAATGCTCATACCGATAGCATAACTGATGAGTTCCTTTGTTGAGTTAAAATTATTATCTGCTTTGAAGTCCTTTAATGCATAGGGTTGAGTATTAGTTTTATTTCTCATATTCATATTGAAATCAATTAAAACCTTTTGCATTTTACTATCGTCAATAAGTGCCTTTTCTTTATTTACACTATCATTGACACCATTAAAAAAAAGATTATTTGATATCTCGAGTTTCTCTTTGCTAAAACTTTGACCAATGGTAAATCCTAAAGCATAAGATGTTTTATCATCAAATGTTTTCAATGTGATCTTTTGGGTACATCCGGTATAGGATAAAAGTAAAAAAACGCTTAACAATGCAATAATAAAAAATTTTCTTTTCATGAAAACCTCCGTTTTTTGATTATATAATAATTTATAAAAAAAATCCAGAAGAAACAAAAATTTAATCTTTACACTAAAAAAGATCAAACAAAATGCAAATTTTTTAGGCTATTTTTTCTCACCTATCATTTCAGTATTCTCTCATTATACTTAGGACTGAATACCGGATACTTAATACCAATTATTTCTTTCTTTTAAAATCAGGATATGATATCTTCACATCTTTCTTTTTCGTAAGGTCCTTTTTTATTTCTTTAATAGCTCTGTCTAATTGGAGATCTTTACCCCTTTTATAATCTTTGGGCATAATGTCCACTTCTATATCGGGGTCTGTTCCATAATTTTCTACATTCCAGCCAACATCCTTGAACCAGAACGAAAATTCGGGTTGTGTTGTAATAGTACCATCAGATAAAAAATGCCTTGGCCATATACCAATAACACCGCCCCATGTTCTCTTCCCGATGAGTTTGCCGAGTTTCATTATCTTTAAAGAATGACTGAAAATATCTCCGTCACTGCCGGCATGTTCATTTGTGATTATTACAAGGGGACCCGAAACCGAATCAGCAGGGTAGGGTTCTGGCTGTCCCCATCTTCTAAAATCATAGCCGATTATTTTTCTGGAGAGTTTTTCTAATATTAATTGTGATACAAATCCACCACCATTAAATCTCACATCAATGACCAATCCCTTTTTTTCTATTTCACCAAGGTAATATCTATGAAATTCAGAATAGCCGAATAGACCCATGTCGGGAATATGAATATATCCAATATTGCCATTAGTCGCTTTGTGAACATACCGTCTATTCTTTTCGACCCACTCTCTATATTTGATCTTTGAATGATTCCCCACTGTCTTGATATAGATATCCCTTTGTTTTTTCTTGCTCTTATCATAAATGCCTAACTTTATCACCTCATTTGCCTTATTAAGCAGCATCTCATTTAACGGAATATTATTTTTTACGGTCATACCATTTACTTTTTTTATAATATCCCCAACTTCAATATCAATTCCCGGTGTTTGCAGGGGACTTCTATAGGTATTGTTCCAGGTATCACCCTGAAAAATATTTTCAATCTCATATCCCTTATTCTCTTTATTCCATTTAAGATCACCACCCAGCATACCAATATTGTAATTCGGAGGTCTATGATAATCACCACCGAACTCATAACAGTGAGAAGTTCCCAACTCACCCTGCATTTCCCAGATGAGGTCAGAAAATTCACTCCTTGCTCCCAACCTTGGAATAAGTTTGAAATATCTGTCATAAATTTTTTCCCAATCAATTCCCGACATTTTTTCATTCCAGAAATTATCTCTTTGCAATCGCCAAGCTTCTCCGTACATTTGTTTCCATTCATTTAAAGGCTCGATAAGTATACTTGCACGATTAATGTTAATAAAGGTTTTTGAACTCTCTTCGTCCTTATCGTGTTCGTGCAGAGGGGAATGTTGTGATGAGAATCTTTTTATACTATTCCCGCTGCGTATATAAATATGGTCGTCAATTACATAAAAGTAATCACTTCTATTTGAGAAGAGCTTATGTTTCTTTGACTTAAAACTAAAGGAAATGATGCTTCCGTTAATTGTTTCTTCCATCCCTTCCAATATGGGATATGATTGAATAAAAAGGTTCATTTTATTACACTCTATTTTCCCATAAATGCCCATAGGAATAGGAAGTTCAAATATTCTTTTATCTATATCTTTAAGGTCAACCTTGGTCTTGACCTCTTCTTCTTTTTTATCATCGTCTTTTTTCTTATCTTTCTTATGATCTTTTTCAATGTCGGGCGAATATTCGGTAAAGGGTACTCTGTTCTTATCAAGGCAAATCCCAAATATCTTGTCTGATTTCGGAAAACTTATTTCAAATTGTGCGCTATCCATAACGGGTAGGAATTCTCGAATTGATGAAAAGAAGATATATTTCCCGTCTTTTGAAAAAATTGGCGATCCATCATAATATATAGGATCGGTTATCTGACTTTTCTTATTTTTTTTCACATCATAGAGAAACAGTGCCGTCCGTCTGGTTGAAATACCGCCATTAAAGACAATATATTTCCCATCAGGTGACCAATCAAGATCACTTATTGCAGCAAATTTATCATCAAAAATAGTTGTTTTTTCACTCTTATCAATATCAATAAGCAGTAGCTCTTGACGATGATTGATCAAAGCGATCTTTTTTTCTTTTGGAGAAGTTTTATATCTTACGACTCTTCCCACATCAATGTTCTTCAAGATCTTTTTCTTTTTTCCTTCACCGTATTTAAAAACCGCTATCCTTTCATTGTTTTCTTCGTCTGTAATTAGTACGATCTCTTTATCTTTTACCAGAAATTTTGGTAATCGATATCTTTTATCCGTTCTTTCACCGAATTGATAGACCGGTCCTTCAAAGTTCTCCATTCCAAAGACCTTCCCTCTGGAAGAAAATACGACCTTTTTACCATCGAATGAGGGGTAGAAATTCTCAAGATAATGACCTCCGGCTTGGAATTTTCTTTGAATTTTTATCTTTGGGGAATTATATTTGATATTTACTTTTTTGCTTCTATCCGTCTTTATATCTAAAATGAATATATCTCCGCCATTTTGATAAACAATCTTTTTATTATCAGTTGTAGAACAATGTCTTACATAATATTCTTTATGATTGGTATGCTTTTTTATATTTTTTCCCTTCTTATCGCAGGAATAGATATTACCTACATTCTCGTGGTCTGAAATGAAATAGATCCTATTCCCTATCCATAAAGGGTTGGTCATATTGGTTTTCAGATCCAGAAGTTTTACAAAATCAAGGCTACCATTCTTATCAATAAGTATCTCTCCGGCGGTCCCGCCGCGGTACCTTTTCCATCTTGCAGGATCTCCGGTATTTCTTCCCAATACCATTCCTTTGCCATTTTCTTCAAAACTTATATGGTTAGCCATACCGTAATTCATCTTTTCAACTTTTTTCGTTTTAGGATCAATCGTATAAAGTTCAAAGAGCCTTCTATTGAAAGAATTGCTATTTGATCTGAAAATAATCCTCCCTTTCTTATCCCAGCCCACAACATAACTGATGGATGCCAGATAGGTCAAGCGTTTGAATTCACCACCCTCTGCGGGTATAATGTAGACCTCAAATCGGCCTTCTTCAACACCCGTATATGCGATGAGCTTACCGTCCTTGGAAAAATGGGGGTAAGATGCAGAACCTTTAAAATTGGTCAATCGTTTTGCTTCCTTATTCTTTAATGACACCGTCCAAAGATCGTCTTCACTGACAAAAGCGATCTTATCATTGCAAATTGTCGGGAATCTATAATATCCTTCCATGAGACCTCCTATTCTTTATTCTATAAAAAATCTTAGAATTTTCAAACTGTTCCGCTCCCTGAGGAAAAATAAGAACAGGGATATTCTTATATGAATTGAGATAAGTTAAAATCGAGTTCATCCCTCCGTGCATAATGAGAATATCCGCATATTTTATAGCTGAATTTAATGAAACATTCTCATAAAAATACACATTTTTCCATTCCAATGGGAATTCTTTACTCATAAGACATAAATTATAATCATTGATATTAAAATGATTTTCGAGAAGACCAATGACTTTATTAAAACCATTGCCTTCATTGAATATGGTACCAAGAGAAATAACAATATTCTTTTTATTATTTTTTGGAGGAATAAATGAATTATTGAAAAACAAATGATCAAAACTTTTATATGTAATGTATATTTTCGGAAGCTCGATCTTAATTTTTTTGTGAAAATCCTCGGGAACGATAAAAAATTTCTCACGGGGTCTTATATAGAATCTTTGTACCAAATTAAAGATAATTTCACGGAAATTCAAAGAAAAAAAGAAAAAGACAATATTTAAAAAAACTAAAAATGCTTGAGAAAAGATATTATAAAGAAGGGACAAT
>JAGGYO010000193.1 GCA_021162505.1 bacterium | reverse complement strand
TATTTATTTACCTCCTAAGTTAATATATCCCATTGTGGGATATTAGTCAAGTGGGAAAATGGGAAAATGGGAAAAGGGGAGAGCATTCATTGTTTTTATTTTCTTTTAAAATATTATGTTTATAAGCAGGTTGAAAATATGAAATTATTATTTATTGTTTTATTGAATAGTAAACAATGAGAAATCATCATTTTTCTAAAAAAAATCTTGTTTAATATAAAAATTAGTGAAAATATTATAATTTAATAATTATATATTAATTTAATATTTTAACCAAGGAGGTTCTAATGTTCAAAATTGAATTAATTGATGACTTCAAATTTCAAGGGAATATTTATCGTACATTTTCTTTCTATAGTATTAGCTCAATTACAATAAGAGTGTTTTTATACAACACACCTGCAAATGGTTATATATATCAGGTAGATACAATGGCATTATATTTTGATAATGACGTAATAGTTGAATTAAAGATTCTTGCTAAGCAAGATATTCTTGAAAGGAGATATGAAGAATATTTGAAAATTTTAGAAAATAGGTGAAAAGTTCTTTTGAGAAAAAACATAATTAAACATTACATTTCCGAGCAGGTTGGAGAATGTAAAATTTAACTGCTCCATCCATAATATAGTTGGTGTAAATATATAATAATTATTCTTGCAATCGGGGAATAATTATTATATAATGGAATGAGTAAAATAGGATACTTATTAGGTGTTTTATAAGCAGATTGCAGGTTGGAAGTGATAAAATATTTAGTGCAAATCAATTATAATTTAATATGGCTTTTGTTTCAATATGATTATAGAGTTAAGTTCGTATAAAGTTAATATTAACAGGGACAAAATATGAGTAAATATTTAGTGACAGGTGGAGCGGGATTTATAGGCAGTAATATTGTAAAGAAATTAGTTGAGATTGGAGAAGATGTAAGAGTTATTGATAATTTCTCTACGGGAAAAAGACAAAATTTAATTTCTGTAATTGACAAAATAGAATTGATTGAAGGAGATATTAGAAGTTATCATGTTGTTCTTGAGGCGGTAAAAGGAATTGATTATGTTTTACATGAAGCAGCTTTACCTTCAGTTCCCAGATCAGTAAAAGATCCGCTTACTACTAATGAAGTAAATATAGTGGGAACCTTGAATTTATTACAAGTGGCTAGAGATAATGGAGTAAAACGATTTGTTTTTGCTTCATCTTCCTCTATTTACGGGGATACTGAAATATCCCCTAAAAAGGAAAATTTACCGCCTAATCCAAAATCTCCATATGCCATAAGTAAATTAGCTGGTGAGCAATACTGTAAAGTTTTTTATAATTTATATGGATTACCAACCATATCGTTGAGATATTTTAATGTTTTTGGTCCAAATCAAGATCCTAATTCTCAATATAGTGCTGTTATTCCGAAATTTATTAAATTAATAAAAGAAAGGAAGAGTATTACAGTTTATGGAGATGGCGAGCAAACAAGAGATTTTACGTACGTTGAAAATGTTGTAAATGCAAATTTATTGGCAATAAAATCTTCTAAAGAATCATTTGGAGAAATATTTAATATAGCTTGTGGTGACAGCATTTCACTTAACCATGTTATTAAGATATTATTTAGGGAAATAGGACAAGAAGTTAAAATTAATTACGATAAACCGAGAATGGGAGATGTAAAAAACTCTGAGGCTGATATTCGAAAAAGCAAAGAAATACTTGGGTATAAGGTGTTGGTAAATAGTGAAGAAGGATTGAAGAGAAGTATAAATTATTATTGATTTAGGTTGATGAAAATCGCATTTATTATACAAGCAAGAGTGACGTCGAGTCGTCTTAAAGGTAAAATATTAGAAAATATTGGAAATAAAAAAGTCATTGATTGGGTAATTGAAGCAATAAAAAGAAGGTTCGATCTTGAAAATATAATTTTAGCAATTCCCGAGAATAAAGAAAATGATATAATTGCTAGGTTATACGGTGATAAACTTAAGATTATTAGAGGCTCTGAAATAGATGTTGCTAAAAGATTTATAAAGAGTATTAATTACTTCGATTTGGATTATGTTATAAGAATTTGCTCGGATAACCCTTTTATTCAAACAAAATTTATTGAAGAAATTTATGACATAGCATTGTCTTTAAATCCTGATTATATATCATATTATTGTGGTGAGATTAATTGCATAAAGAAACCGCTGGGGTTTTTTGCGGAAGGATTTTCAACTGACAAGTTCAAAAAAGCATATTATAGAATGGACAAATATGATAAGGAACATGTTACCCCAATATTTTATGAAAAAGGTATAAATTTTAATATTATTAAACTAAAAGTGCCAAGAACCATTAATGAAACAGAATTTATCCGTTTCACATTGGATAATAAAAGCGACCTTCTTTTATACAAAGAGATATGTAAAAAATATCCTAAGGATTATTATACATATTTAGATTTAATTGAAATTATTAAATCGGATAATATCATTTTTGAAAAAATGAAAAGCAATTATCTATTTGGAGGTAAGATGTAATGAATAAATTAGTGATTGGAGGAAAAGAGATTTCGGAAAAATCACCGACATTTATTGTAGCGGAAATAGGGCAAAACCATAATGGTGATATGAATATTGCCAGGCAATTGATTGATGTTGCCAAGGAGGCAGGGGTTGATGCCGTAAAATTTGTTAAGAGAGATATTGAATCTGAGCTTACTAGAGAACAATATAATAAACCATATGATAATCCGAATTCATTTGGTGAAACTTACGGGAAACATAGAGAATATCTTGAATTAAGCGTAGAACAGCACAGAGAATTAAAGGAATACGCTAATTCAAAAGGATTAATTTATTTTTCATCTGCATGTGATATAAAAAGTGTGAATGATATGGAAGAAATAGGAGTTCCCGCATATAAAATAGCTTCAAGAGATTTAACGAATATTCCACTTATTGAGTATATTGCAAAAATAGGGAAACCGATGATTTTATCAACCGGTATGGCAACACTAGAGGATATTGATGATGCAGTAAACACCATAAGAAAATATCATAATGACTTTGCTCTATTACATTGTACATCTGAATATCCCACACCTTATGAACATGTTAATCTTAGGAGAATATTCACATTGAAAAAGCGTTATGATTGTATTGTAGGGTCTTCAGATCATACGATAGGTATAATGATTCCCGTAGTGGCTGTAGCTTTGGGAGCAAAAATAATTGAGAAACATATCACATTACATCGTTATATGAAGGGGACGGATCATGCTGGTTCGCTTGAACCTGATGGTATAAAAAGAGTAGTTAGAGACATTAGAAATTTTGAAATAGCTTTGGGAAGTGATAAGTTTGAATTAAGGGATTATTTATTTAAATCGAGAAATAAATTGGCAAGATCATTAGTTTCAAAAAAAGAAATAAAAAAGGGAGAAGTGCTTGTTGAAGATATGTTAACATTAAAGAGTCCGGGAACAGGCTTATTATGGAGAGAACGGTATAAAATATTAGGTAAAGTAGCTAATAGAGATATTGAATGTGATGTAACATTAAAAGAGGAGTATTTCGATTAAAGTAAAAGGTCTTATTTTTGACGCGGGAGATGTAATATTTGACGCAACGAAATGGAGACAATGGTTATATAAATTTCTCAATGAAGAGATTAATTTGCAAGTTACATATGAAGAACTATTTTATTTATGGGATAATTATTACTTAAGAGATATTTATTTAAAGAAATTTTCTTATCAAGTTGGATTTGAGAAGTTTTTATCACATCTCTGTTTAGACGAAACACAAATTAAAAATATTGTGGATAAAAGCAATAGTATTAAAGAAATTATTGAAAAAGACACTAAACCATATGATTGGGTTTATGATTATTTACCAAAAATTAAATCCAAGGGTGTTAGTGTTGGAATTTTAACCGATTCTGAAAACTCAGCGGTATTAATCAAGAAAAGATATGAAAAATGGAAAATTGCAATGTACATCGATAGTATAATTTCTTCGGCTGATACCGGTTTTATTAAACCTTATCGTGAATCATATTTAGCTATATTAAAAGAGCTTGAATTGGAAATCGATGATGTTGTTTTTATAGGACATGATAAAGATGAAATAATAGGAGCGAAAATAATTGGAATAAGAACTATAAATTTTTTTAAGAAGAAAGAATTTATCAGTTTTTTGAACAGGTTAATAAATGATTAAAGAAAGGTTGTTATCTTTTGTTCCTGTAGGAAATCGAGAATTTCTCTCTCATGCAAAAAATTACGCATTTGCAACTCTGATTACAAAAGGAATAGGTTTTTTGCTAATTCCCATAATGACGAGACTTCTTACTCCTTCTGAATATGGAATTTTGTCTGTATTCGGTTCGATTGTATCAGTAAGCTTGATAATTATCGGCTTCGGAATTCCTGGGGCAGTTAATAGATATTACCATGAGAAAACAAATGATTTTAAAGAATATCTCGGAACAAATGTATTTTTTTTATTTGTCGCAGGGGGAATATGGTTTATTCTATTATTGTCATTTCAGCACAGGTTATCTAAGATATTTAATTTCAATCCAAAGCTTTTACTTTTAGCATTTGTTGTAGCTACTATGGGCGTATTCTATCAGGTTTATTTGTATTATCTAAATGCCAAAAAAAAGAGTGCGCTATATGCAAGAATGCAAATTATAAAAGGGACAAGCCTTCCGATAATGTCAATAATTTGGATTACTTTGTTGACTTATAATAGATACATGGGAGCAATTTATTCAAATCTGGTTATTGGTTTTGTTATGGCTGTTTTATCGATTTATATATTATTGAAAAATTCAAAATTTAAATTCAACATAAAGCATGTTTGGTATTCTTTAAAATTTGGAATCCCCTGGATTCCTCATGCTCTCTCGGGTTTTGTTTTATCATATTTTGACAGGATTATAATAAATCAGCTTAATGGAGCTAAAGATGCCGGATTGTATTCGTTTGCATATAATGTGGGTATGGTGTTATATATCATTGTTATGGCTTTTTCAAAATCATGGAACCCGATTTTCTATGAAAAAATGAATCAAAAAAAATTCAAAGACATTAATGATATTGCAAGTGCAAATAATAGAATTATCGTGGCTATTGCAGTATTTCTTATACTGTTTTCGAAAGAAATTGCAATGCTGATGGCTAATAACAGGTATTATAATGCTTTTGGTCTTATCCCTATAATTGTTGTAAGTTATGTTTTTGTGTTTATATATACATTATATGTAAATTTTTCTTTTTATAGGAAGAAAACATATTTAATCTCATTGAATACATTTTTAGCAGGAGCTATAAATATTGTTTTAAATTATTGTTTTATTCCAAAATATGGTTACAAAATAGCAGCAATTACAACTTTGTTTTCATATATTATTCTTTTGATCTTGCATTATGTATCCGTAACTTATATTTTGAAAGAAAGGGTTATAGTTTTAAGAACATTATTACTTGATGTTCTTTGGGTTGTGTTTTATCTTGCTATATTTTATTTTACATTTTATTTTATAAGTGGCGTACTAATTAGCTTGGCAGTGAAAATAGTCTTGTTAATTCCATATTTATTTTATCTTTTTAGGAAAATAGGTGAGAACAGTGTCAAAAATATTGATAGTTGATGACAGTTATTCCAAGAATGATTTTTTGCTTAATTTGGAAAAATATGATAAGAAATACTTTATTGCCAATAATCAGATTATTAATAGAGATATAGATATTTTTGAATTTCCAGAATTCGATTATACTAAAATTGAAAAACTGGCTTATGATCTATGCGAAAAAGAAATGGAGAGGTTATTGAAGATGTCCCCCTTTGATAACATCAAGGAGCCGTTTAAAGAGGCAATCAAAAAGAATATGTTACAGATATACGGTTATTACTATAAAAAAGCAAAACTGATTGATTTGATTAACAGATATAAAAACGAGGACATAACAATATGCTCTGATTATGTTGAAGAGGGAGATATTAATGGATACAGAATTATCAATCATTATAAATTACCAAAATTGAAGTTTATTTATCTTGTGAGCTTATTAAAACGTCTTATATCTCCTATTTTCCATAAAAATAAAATAAAGATCAATACAGACACATTAGTAGCAATAGATGCTCCCGTAAAATGGAGATTGTTTCGATATTATTTTCCATTTATTAAAAAATTTGATATTCTTTTGATATCCGATAAGAATATTCCCAGAGTTCACAAATTTACCGAATATTGCGATACACATGGAATAAACTATTTTGGGTACAGGAATTCTTCATTTTTTAAAACTTTTTTTAGGCTAATGAAGGTATTTTTAAAGTTTAAATCACCACACAATTATAGGGAATACCTCATTTTAAAGTACTATATTAACAATCTATATGGCTTTTCCGGATTTGAAAAATTGTTTAAAGATAATGATATTAAAACATTTATTATGAGTAGTGAATATAATTCTCTTTCCAATTTGTTTTCATATTTGGCAAAAAGATATGGAATTAAAATTTTTAACTTTCAACATGGAGGAATATATCTTGCCAATCATGATTATCAGCATTTTATTGTTATGGGAAGGTGGATTAGAGATTATTACATTAAAAATACAAATTCCAATAAAGAACGGTTTTTAGTCTTAGGAAACCCTTTTTTGAGTAGAAATAAAGGGTTTAATGAGAAAAAATTAAAGAAGAGGAAATTGAGCATATTATTTATGGGGCAATATATTATTGGGTATGTAACGAGAGATAGAAAAGAGAAAATTGTAAATTGTATAAATAAAATTGCTCGGATTCCTGGTATCGAAATTACAATAAAAGACCATCCTGGAGCAAAAGACAATATTATAAAGAAGTATTTTACAAAAGAACAGGTACGGATATTAGGAAATAATGATGATTATATATATGAAGATTATGATCTTGTTTTATCATTTTATTCTACAACTTTGATTGAATCCGTATGGTGTGGAGTTCCATCAATTGCCTTGAATTTTGATAAGATAAGTGGTATATTGCTACTTGAGAAATCTAAAATAATGCAAGTGACTTCTTGCGATGAGCTGGAGTATTATGTAACCAAAATTAGGGATGACAGATCGGAGTTAATGAAATTGTATAATGCTGAAATAAAGCTGGTCAAGAAATATTGGAATATGAATGAAAAGGATTTCATAAAATTAAAAAGAGGATTTTACAAAAAAAATTCAATCATTTAATTTCATTTTGTTAGGTGTCGTTTTTAAATTTTATATTTTCAAGCAGGTTGGAGAATATTATATTTCTATTCCGCCTTTTTCCGTTTTATTAGAATCGTCAGACGGGCATTATACCCCCTAGTCGGTCAATCTGAACTCGTTTCAGTATTATTTCAGGGGCTCACTTTTCACTGTTGTCACCCTGAACTTGTTTCAGGGTCTACGAGATTCCGGATCAAGTCCGGAATGACAAAATTATGGTTCTGCTTTTCTCCCTGTTATATTTTTCGATAAATATTGTCATCCTGGATTCGTTTCAGGATCTGAATTAGTTGTTC
>JAGGYO010000071.1 GCA_021162505.1 bacterium | reverse complement strand
GGATTAAATTTTAGTGTATATTTTAATAATTTTGAATTATACATTTTATAATTAAACTGTTTTTCGTTTGGAAAATATTTTGGCTTTGCTTCGAAAAAATTGAATTTTACACCATCAAAA
Organism: bacterium; assembly: GCA_021162505.1. Taxonomy (GTDB): domain Bacteria; phylum AUK180; class AUK180; order AUK180; family AUK180; genus AUK180. The sequence goes on along the minus strand of JAGGYO010000071.1, from coordinate 3,523 downwards.
TTGGTAAAATATCCACCTTTCATTCTTGTTAAGGAAATAACTTCGTTATACAATACTCCTTTCTTATTCATTTTACTTGCCATCTTTGTCATTGCAGAAGTACCTCTTTTATCCAAAAATTCTTGGGGACTTTTAAAATTATGTTCCTTGCACATTAGATCTAAATGTAATATTTTTATCATTTATGTCCTCTCTTCTTCGAGAATATTCGAAGTTTGGCCTCGATATCCTGTGATAATTTCTTTGCACCCTTAAAATTCAAATGATCCGAATCCAAATAATCGCTGTTTGACAAAAATACTGGATGTGAATAATCCAATATGACAAGATTTTCATCTTTGATACCTTTTATAAGGGTAAAAAGTTCTTCGAATGTTGCTTTCAATTCGTCAGATAGTTCAACCTTGTATTCGGAAGTGGTTGGAGGAATTACAATAAATACTTGGATATCTGAACGAAGTAAATACCGGACAAGCTTCAGATAAAGCTTAATATTGCCTTCTGCGCAACCCTGACCCGTATAATATTGATTGTGAATAGCAGCCCTGTCTATTGCGATTTGTTCGATTTTAGATGCATCCGTTGACCCACGATTATAGTAAAAACCATTTGACAGAAGGACTCTTTTCGGTTCATGGCGTTTTTTTTTTCTATCTGAAACCCTGAATCTTCTTCTTAAATACTTTGTTATATCTTGAACAAAATTGCTGCGATGGTGAAAGAATTTAAGATGCGCCTGAAGGAAAGTACTTGTATCATATCCGCCTCGTGGCGTAATGAAATGTTTTGAATATTTTACAGTCTCATTTTTTGCCAGTGACTTCTGATCATAACAGGCCGTGATATATCCAAGTTCTAATATAACAGAGGAAATCTTATCCAGTTTATCCAAATTATCCATAAATAATCTGTAATTGTAATAAACATCCTGCGCCGGAAGGGCAAGATTGAAGCATTTTCCTGATAAGTATTGAGGATTCACCGAATATGATAATTGCGAGGAACCTAAAACAACTACCTGTAACTCATCCATATCCGCATAGAATTTTTCAATATGCATATCAAAATCAGAGAACTCATTTACATATATTTTCCTTGCTACTATCTCAAAACAACCGATAATCATAACCATGATGAACAATAGAATAAGGCTCTTAATAATAAATTTTCTCATCAAAATTGGAAGTATATAAATTGATTTCCATTATCAATTGCAAATAGTAAAATAAATGATATTATTAAAATATACATTGCCCACCTAAATACCAATGATTTATCATCCAGAAAATGGCGCATTTTCCCCCTCCTTTGTATCAACTGAACAAATAAAAGGACCAGCAAAGAAATAACAGCTACAATGAAACCTTCCCTCAATAAAGATAGTGTTAAGCCGTTAAATATATTCAAATTCTTGAACATATTTCCGAACAAAACAGGAATATCCTTTATTTTATTTGCACGGAAAAATACCCATGATAAAAGCGTCAAATGGAAGGTAATAAATATTCCAACTAATTTTCTGAAAAAATTACGCTTGGGAATTTTTAGTGCATCGTACATCTTGTTTATTGGTTTTGTTAATACCATAGTGATGAGCATATAAAAACCGTGTAATGCTCCCCATATAACAAAGGTCCAATTGGCACCATGCCAAAGGCCACTTATTAAAAATGTTATAAATACATTAAAAAAGAATCTTGCTTGTTTTACACGATTCCCACCCAAAGGAATGTATAGATAATCTCTGAACCATGTGGACAAGGATATATGCCAGCGACGCCAGAACTCAGGAATGGTCTTCGCAAAGTAAGGCCGTCTGAAGTTCTCCATTAAGTTAAAACCCATAACTTGCGCTGCACCTATTGCAATATCAGAATATCCTGAGAAATCGCAATATATCTGAAATGCAAAAAAGTATGTAGCAATAATAACTGGCCAGCCCGTATAACTATGTGGGTTATTATATACCTGATTTACATAAATTGCCAATCGATCAGCAATAACGAGCTTTTTAAAAAATCCCCACATCATTAACTTAAGGCCGTCTGTTACTTTTTTATAATCAAAATCAAATCTCTTTCTGAATTGAGGCATTAGGCGAGTGGATCGCTCAATTGGCCCTGCCACCAATTGTGGGAAAAATGCAACATATAAGGCAAATATACCAAGATGATGTTCTGCTTTTTTTACCCCTCTATAAACATCTATGGAATAGCTCAAGGTCTGAAATGTATAAAATGAAATGCCAACTGGAAGTAATACATTCAATTGTGGTATGTGATATGCGATGTTGATATGGTTAAATAACATTCTAAATGAATCATTAAAAAAATTGAAATATTTAAATGTGAACAACAATCCAAGGTTTGTTATTAAACTAAAAGCAAGAAACATTGCTTTCCTTCTTTTTGTTTTGCTCTTTTCCATGTGGATCCCGGCAAAATAATCTACAAAAGTGGAAAAGAGTATTAAAAATATGTATTCTATCTTCCAACACATATAGAAATAATAACTTGCCACCAATAACAAGATCCATCTGTATTTATGAGGGATCATGAAGTATAGTGTAACAATTATTATGAAAAAGTAAATGAATTGAAAAGAGTTAAATAACATATTTTACCTAATTTGTATTTTAGGGGACGGTGTTTCCCTTATTTCACTTATCATTATTTTCTTTTCCTTTCATAATGTAATTATATATCGTGGTAGTTCCCTTGTTTAAAAATCTTGCTATCTCAGTAATTGTGTAATTTTTTTTATACATGTAAGCAATGAATATTAAACGCTTTTTTACCAATATTTTACTCCTTTTAGAAGACCTCATCTCTTCTAAATCACTTAAAGAAAATATGTTCAATTTTTTAAATTCATCTTCCATGTTGGGTTTATTTCTCCTTTCAATATACTTTTCTTTTTCTCTTCCGGATTTTCTTTTTTCAATAAATTTATACATTTTATCTGTTCCAACATAATTTTCATGAAATATATTCTTTTCTATTTTTTCACTTAGATGAATATTGCCATTATCAAGATTATCTTCCCATGTTGGAACTTCCCTTATAGGAATATCAGAATTCCCCGTAATATAGAATTTTTCACTTGAATATTGATAAATTTCACCTTCTTTTATAATTCCTGCTTTTTGGGGATTTTTGTGTATATAATATACCAAATAATTCAAATACCTTGCATCTAATACTATTTTTGATAAAAACCTTCCCTGAAATACATGACCAACAAGTTTATACTTCTTATTAAAATAATTTGCATATCTTGTATTTAATAGATGCATAAAACTGTATAATGAATCATTTCGGCGAAATAATAATAAATGCACATGATTTCGCATTATACAAAAAGCACCCAGAATAATATCAAATTTCAATAAGAGATCGGCTAATATCAATAGGTACTGTTGCATATCTTCATTTGAAAAAAATAGTGGATTTTTTCTCTGTCCTCTTGAAATAACATGATACCAATAATTTTCTACATCAATTCTTGCTTTTCTTGGCATTTT
>JAGGYO010000127.1 GCA_021162505.1 bacterium | reverse complement strand
TTAAAAATACTCCATAATTAATATACGATATTATTAGTCCTTCCATATAACCGATTTTTTTCCTCAAATTAATATTTTTCAAATAATAATTTTTAGCAGTTAAATTTTTATTAAGATCATCGTATAAAAAAGCGATATTATTAAGAACCTGGGTTTTTAAAAATAAAAAAGCATATTCTTCACAGAAATTAAGCGAAGTTTTATAAAATTTCAAAGCATCATCAAAACGCCCCATATTGTGATATATATTGGCTAAATTGTTATAAAATTCAGCGCTTTTCAATATGGGTACATAATCTAAAAAAAATTCGGCTTTCTCTAATTGTTCCAGTACTAATTTATTATCACCTTTTACACCGTGAACTTGTGCCAATGAGAGTAAGGAGCTTATCAATAACTCATACTTATGGTACTTTTTCCCTACATGATAATTATTTATAAATATCTTTTCAGCTTCATCAAATTTACCTGTCATACCCAGTATCATAGCTTCTAATGATTCTATATCTGCTATTCCGATAATGTTATCAATACCGGTTTTACCTTTACTAAGATTTGCTTTTAACCGATGAATATCGGTCAGGGAATAGTCGATTTTACCTTGAATAAAATATAAAAATGCCCTACTTTCAAGAGCTTGAAAATATTTCTCTCTAAACCGAGGCAAATTGAAATGCTTTATTTTTTCCCTTCCAGTTTTTCATAAGAATCAATAGCCCTGGTATAAAATTCTATGGCTTCTTCATTGGCATAAACCTTCTTTGCTTTATCGCCAGCTTCTACAGAAAATACAAGGGACTTCTCATAACTTTCGGCTCTATAATAATGGTAGGAGAGTAAACCCAATACATCTTGAAGATTCTTTTTGCTCTTTCTTTCTATATATGCACCGACTTTTTTATGTAATTCACGGCGTTTCTCAAATGATATGGTGTCATATGCAACTTCTTGTGTGAAAATATGTTTAAAAAAATATCTCGTTATTTCTTTTGTTTTTTCCTTTTTTACAATGTCCAATGAATGTAAATTATCAAATATCTCTACTAACTCCTTTCTATGCTTGTAAACACCTGCTAATAATTCAAAGTCAAATTCCCTCCCCAAAATAGATGCGATCTGCAAAGCATCTCTTTCCTTGATCTCAAGACGATCTATTCTTGAAAGAATAACACCTTCAATACTATCGGGCAGATTAAGTTTTTTCACATTCCCCGTAAAAGCCCATTTGCCTTTCTTATCTTTTTCAATAAAACCCTGCTCAATAATAGATTTTATGATCTCTTCTGTATAGAACGGATTACCTTGAGTTTTTTGTATAATCAAATTTTTCAATTCATCAGGGAATGATCTTATGTTCAATAGGTTCTTTACCAATGCCATAGTATCGGTTTTATTAAAAGGTTTTAGATTAAGTTGTGTATAGTATTTTTTCTCCATAAATTCCTTATCTGCCATGGGTCGAAACACTAAAATAAGCAAGATGCGTGTAGTGGAAATGTTTCTGGCAACATAGTTAAGCAACTCCATAGAAGCGGAATCCGACCAGTGAATATCATCAAGAACAATACAATGGGCTTGATCTTTTGAAATAAATTTTAAGATATCAAGAATAATATCAAAAAAACGCTGTTTTCTAAGTTTCGCATCCAAGGACTTTGTAAGATCACTTTCCTCAAAAGGTACACCTATAATTTCCCCAATGATAGGTAGCCAGGGAACAAGTTTTTTACTGATCTTTCCAATCTTCTCTTTAAGCTTCAATTCCTTTTCTTCAATCGTATCTGTGGGATTTAGCTCAAAATAGTTATTCAATACCATGATCCAAGGATGGTAGGTCAAAGAAGTTCCGTAGGATAAACAATCACCTTCATAAATGCTAAATTCTTTCTTTTTCAATATCTTAAGGATCTCCTGTGTCATTCTTGATTTTCCAAGGCCGGCTTGTCCTGAAATACCCAATAACTGTCCATGCTTTTTTAAAACCTTTTCAATTGTATTATTAACTTTCTCCATTTCTTTCTTTCTGCCAATAAATTTCTCACTTTCCGACAACCATTTTGATAAAACACTTCTTTGAACTTTCTTTTTCTTCATTGGTCTATATATCTTGATCTTTTTGCTCTTACCTTTATAACTTTTTTCTCCTAATAATTCAAAATCAAAAACCTTTTGTGCTTTTTTATATATACTCTCACCAACAATAATTGTATTTTCCTTTGCACCAGCTGCAAAACGAGCGGCTAAGTTAACCGCATCTCCCATTACAGTATATTCGCGCCTGTAATCATTACCAATGGGTGAACCGAAGGCAAAACCTCCGTTTATTCCTATCTTGATCTTTAATCTCAAGATCTTGGAAAAACGCATGAGCTCTTCTGCCAAGGATGTTGCACGAATATAAATATCCTCATGTGCATAGGGAAATCCAAAAATAATTAACATTCTTGCAGAATCCTTGTAAATATCCATCTTATTGAGGTAAGCATCGTATTTTGTTGCTAATTTATCTACATTACTGTAAAAGTTGGAAATGATCTCCTTTGCCAATTCCGGATTTTTATCTATATCTAAACCCTTAAAATGAATAAAGAGCACTGCTATTTTCCTATGCTCGCCATCCTTTGGATTAAAAACTGGGTTCAGCTGTATTCTTTTATAAAGCCAATCGGGTAAATATCCTTGAATGCTTTTTTCCAGTTTTTTTAGTTTATCGCCAGGGAATTTTTCAAGATCAATAGTAATGGATTTTTTCTTCAGCTTCATATTGGTGATCTCCATTAGTTTATAGATCTTATCATTGACCTTTTTGAACTTTGCGTTCTTTGCAAGTTTTTTGAATTCTTTATTAACCATGATCTCACCGGCTTTTGAAGTATCAACAATATCCATCAGTTCATAACTTAAATTACCGCCAAGAAAATAATCGGATCTCAGGTCTTGGAAAAAAATGTTCCCATAAGCCAATCCTATATGCATTTTAATGGTGAACTTATCATTACCCATTTCAATAGTATGGTTCTTATCCACATAATCCATTATTTTTTGAGCGGCGATTAATGATTCCATCACAGAATCATATTCTTTTTTATCAGGATAAAAGCCAAAAATAGCATCACCGCCGAAACGGTAAATATCACCGCCATAATGTGATATAATATCATTAAAATTATCAAAATAACCGTTAATAATACCGGCAAGCTTTTCAGCACCTTCTTTACCGATCTTTGCAAGTTTTTCACTCATACTTGTAAAACCTGAAATATCAATATAAAATAATGTGCCTGGAAATATCTCATAATCTTTGCGCTGGTCTTCTTTTACA
>JAGGYO010000192.1 GCA_021162505.1 bacterium | reverse complement strand
GCTTTATATATACATAATACGGGAAAAAATGTATATTTCGTTTTATATTCATTAATTTTTATAATAATCAATTTTATTTTATTTAAATTATTTTCAAAAAAAGAAAATGTAAAAAAAGCCTTAGAGCACTAAAAACGGTTGACCACAGCACCAAGAAGGTGCTGGACAGGCAATTAAAAGAAAATACTGGATTCCTGATCAGGTCAGGAATGACATACTACTTTTGTCATTGTCGGGCTTGACCCGACAATCCATATATTTGTTTTCTGAATTCCTGCTCCCCGATCGGGGTTGAGGACAGGCTGATAGGTCAAAAAGATTTGGAGTCTGGGATTTGTGGTTTGATGTTGGAAAGAAAAAAAATGAGATTCCTACGCAAACTTCGTTTGCTCTGAATGACAGAAAAAAAATAATGACAGAGAAAAATATTTCGTCGTTTATTTTACCTTTAAAAAGTCCAATATGTTTGACACCAGACATCCACTTGACTTTTAATAACATTTTTATTATAATGTAATTTACAAATAGGGGTTAAAAATGTTAGAAAAAAATGGTTTTGATAAAACGATTGTAGATGGTCAGTTGAAAGATTTTAACGGAGGAAAAGATAACGACTCCGAGATCTTTCTTAAAGATATAAATACTCAAAAAACATATAAGATAGAGAAGTTTCCGTTCATCATGGGCAGATCTAAGGATTGTAACCTTGCTTTTAATAAAGATCACAAACTTTCAAGGATACATTGTATAATCTATAAAAAGAATCGGGCTTATATCATTGAAGATCTCGGTTCTACCAATGGGACAAAATTAGATAATCTTACCATCAAGAAAGCTATTCTAAAACCGGGAAATGTAATATCTATCGGGGATAGAATGCTGGTTTTTATCTTGCGTTAGATCCTTGAAACTTCTTTACTTTTTTTTGATGTTCCTTATAGGTCTTACTGAAAAAATGTGTTCCATTATTTTTTGAGACATAGTATAAATAGTCTGTTTTCAAAGGGAAAAAGGCACCTTGCAGCGCTATTTTGCCCGGATTACATATGGGACTTACGGGAAGCCCTCGACAAACATAGGTATTATATGGAGAATCGTAATACTTATTTTTCAAAGTAATGTTCGTTGTGATTATTCCATCATGTTTTAATGCGTATAAAATGGTGGCATCTATTTGCAGCTTCATACGCTTTTTTAATCTATTATTAATAACTGATGAAATAATACCTTCTTCTCCTAATCCTGCTTCCTTTTGTATTAGTGACGCAACAATGGTTTTTTTATAGATCTCCTGTGGAGAAAAAGAATATAAATTAAGTTCTCTTAATACATTAGTATAACGGTTAAGCATTTTTGTTATCATATTAAAAGCAGGCTCATTGGTGTAAAAATAATAAGTGTCGGGAAATAGATAGCCCTCCAAATCCTTGACATTTCCATAGACCTTATACCTTTCCCTATATTTTGGAGAATTAATTATTTTCCTTTCTGCTTGATAAAATTCTCCCCTTGCTGTTAATGAATTTTCAAAGATCTTTTTTATTATTTCCCGTCTTGTGATCCCTTCATAAAAAGTTATTTTCACTCTTTCTTTTCTTTTAAAGATCCCAAAATTAACAATAAGATTATCGTTAAATTGAGGACGGTATTTTCCCGGCGATATCTCTTTCAAAATGATATTTGATAAAAATCGGAACAATGTATTGTCAAAACTCAAAAAAGACAATTTCCTAATGATCATTTCTTTGGGTGTTCCTTGTTCTATATATACTATTCCACTTTTATCTACCAAACTTGGGAAAAAAGAACTCAAAGGTAAAAAATTCAATAGGATAAAAAATAAAAAACTAAAAAAAATGAAAAAAAATCTATTTCTTATTTGCATCAAGATAATTTTGTAATATTATTACAGCAGATAGAGAATCCTTTTTCTCTCTGATCCTTTTTCTTGATTCATTCTCGCGATTCATGGCCGTTTCCACCACTTTTGTAGTGAATCTTTCATCAAATAGAACAATTTCAACTTTTTTCATTTTATTTTTTAATTTTTCATAAAATTCTTTTGCATCATCGGTGCTTTCCGAATCTTCTCCGCTCATTCTCAAAGGATGCCCAACAACGATCTTGGAAACTCTTTCTTTTGAAACGATCTCCGAAAGAGAATTTATTGCTTTTTTATCGTTTTTAATGGAAGGTCTGGGAAATGCCAAACCCAATTTCCCATCAGAAATTGCTATACCCAATGTCCGTCTTCCCCAATCAATTCCTAAAATTTTCATACTTAATATCCTCCTTTTCAAAATCTTGACTGTCTAACTCTTTTTCAAAATATGCTGTTAATGTACCGTACTTTGTAAATGTTTTGGAATAGATAGGAATATTGTTTGTGGTGTCAAAAAAGAATTCTCCCGAGAATCCCTTTTGTTTATCGTTAAGCTTGAACCGCGCGCTTGGCAGAACACTTATTCCTTTAATCTTTTTCCCCTTTATCTTTATGGTCTTTTTTTTATATTTTAGCTCGAAGGGATAGACCATTTTTCTGCTGATCAAGGTAAATTCATCTAATTTATTAGGTAAAGATGCTTTTATCAAATAGAGCAATGAATAGGAATCCTGTGTAAAATTGCCTAAACCCATTCCTTCTTTTCCTTTATAGAACCCTTTGAAATTCTCGGGGTCCAACTTTGTCCATCTTTTTGCTTTATAACTTCCCTCATGGAGATTTTCAAAATAATATATGGGCAAAAAATCACTTTTTCTTAATTTAATATAGATATAATCTCTTATCTTATAGAAGCTGCTTAAGAAAGAAGTTGTTCTAATATTAACATAGAGTTCATAATACCCATCCTTCTCTTTTAGAAAATAATACATATATCCGGCTTTAATTTTACCGAAATATACTTTGAACTTAAATCCTGTATTTATCTCATCAGGGGATATATTGATGACTCTTTCTTTGAATTTCCCGTATTTCTTTGCAACATTTCCATATAGGAATTTCTTTTTTAATTGAAGAAAATATCGGATCTCTTTGTTATCAATAGCCATATACGAAAGTTTATTATTTTTATAGGAAAATTCAACGGCTTTGCCTTGGAGAAATATAACATTTTCCTTTTCGACCAATGATATAAGTGTGGGGTGCAAGCGCTCATTTTTCAGATAATGTCTTATTTCTTCACAAGTATTCCACCATTGGTCCCAATTTCCCTCATATAAATATTCCTTATAATCTTTGTCCAGAATACGATAGAGAAAATCATACATTTGCCCATAAATACTAAAAAGAGCAAGCAGAGTAAGTTTTTTATTATCCAAAAAAAGTTTAGGAAATTCTTTTTGTAATGCCCTTAAAAACTTTGCCTGAGAATACTTTTTTGACTTTTTGAAAAGATAAAACCCCCTTTCCCAACCGTTTAAATTATCAAAGGCAAAGTATGATAATCCGGCATAAAAATAATCATCGGCGGAATAAAGCCCGTTTAATCCCATTTTAACATTTGCCTTATAGTTTCCCTCTTTGAAATTATCATAAACACTATTTGCGTTCATTAAAGAGAAAATATAAATAAGGAAAAGGCCTATGAAATATTTCTTCATTTTAAAAGTTCAAATACTACCTCCGCCATTGCTTGAGAAAACTTCAAGAGTTCTTTGAGATCCACATATTCATTGGCAATATGAGCTACATCGTCAGGTCCCGGTGACCATCCGACTGCGGGTATATTATTTTCAATAAAGGTTTTACAAACAGTTGCTCCACCCAAACCAATGAGTGTTGGCTCAAATCCAAGAATTTCCTTTGTCTTCATGGATATGGCGGTTACCAGCTCATTATCGGGGTTCACTTCTGTCGGATTTAAATTTGCCATTATCTCTACCTCTGTATCTTTATGAATAGCCTGCAAAAAGTGTTCCAGATCAACTTTTGTTTCATCTTTTTTCTGCGAAGGCAGGTATCTGATATTTACAATAATTTCGCATTTGTCAGCGACCATATTGGATGCATTCCCACCTTTTATGAGCCCAATGTTCATAGTAGGAGGTGATAGATATTTGTGCTCTTCATATTTAAACTTATATTCGCTCAATGCTTTGATCAGGTCTCCCATTTTTTCTATGGCATTGATACCAAGCGCCGGAGTTGAACCATGGGCAGATTTGCCCTTGGTGATTATTTTGACATCAAGAACACCTTTTTCCGCTATATCAATAACTTTACAATTCCCGCCAATATCAGGAATTATGGCATAATCACAATCTATCAATCCTTTTTCCATTAGAAAATCCGTCCCATAGACAGATCCCTTTTCTTCATCCGCGACACCGGAAACAATAAATGTTCCATTAAGATCATTCTTTAATTGCCAAATCACTTTCGCGGCGATAAATAAAGCTGCAAGAGGTCCTTTATTATCAGTGGTCCCTCTTCCATACATGATGTTTCCCTCGACATGTCCCTCAAAGGGAGGATATTTCCACAATTTTTCGTTTCCAGCAGGTACTACATCAATATGTCCGGCGGAAAATAATTTTTTTTCTCCTTCACCTATTCTCACAATAATATTTTCTCTACCTTTCTCTTTCCAGTGTATATCATAGGGAATATCATATTTTTTCAGAAATTTTTCCAAAACCCTTACTCCCAAATATTCATTCCCCGGCAGGTTCGTAGTATCTTGTTCTATGAGTTCTTTTAATAATTGTACCAACTCATCATAGGAGTTCTCTACCATTATCTTTATTTTATTGTTCATAATAAACCTCCGTTCCTATTTTTCAAGATCTTTAAGGCATGCTTATGGATCTTAATTTCAAATTCTTTAGCATCAGTAAAAAAAGGTTCCCCGTCAATTTGTATGCCGGGAACTTCATCATCAAAAAAAATCCTTAAATAATCTGTATTATACCTTAAAAACTGTCCTTTTTCAAGAGCTTTTCCATGGAGAAAGGGTAGTCGTGTTATAGTTTTTATGGAAGGGAATTTTTTAACAATAGTGATCTCAAACAATCCGTCATTATATTTTGCATCATGTACCAATCGCATTCCTCCGTACATTGAAGGAATATTGGTAATGATCAAAGTAAAACCGATTATATCTATTTCCTCATGAGGTAATTGGATATGGTAAAGATTGTATTTTAAATTTTCCAATGTATTCATTATGGGTTTAATATATGAAAAATAACCCGGCAATTGAATCTTTTCTAATTCGCGGCGTTTAATGATCTCCCCTTCTATTCCAAAAGACATATAGTTAGCGAAATATTTACCATTTATACTGCATACATCAAATGGTTCGACCTTTCCTTTCAAAGCGATCCTCAATGCTTGCTGAGGATTATAAAGAGGCATATCCAAAGATCTAGCAAGATCATTTCCCGAACCAAAAGGGAAAAGAACCAATGGTAAGTCGTTTACTCCATACTTTACCATTGAGGATATTACTTCCCATGTTGTTCCATCACCTCCCATTGCTACGATTCGGGTAAAGTTATTTTTAATAAATCCAGTATAGTTTTTAATAAATTTATCAATATCTCCGTGAGAATGAGTTCTTATGGTGTAGAAATCAAGGCCTTCCTTCTGAAATATCCTATTGAATGATAATTTATAAAAAATACCGGCTCTACCGCTTCCGGCAGTCGGATTGAGAAAGACCAAGTATTTATCCTTTTTATTTGTCATTTTCCAGTTTCTCCATCATTTGATTACAGATCTTCTTAAAAAAGTTCAGCCGGTCTTGATAATTATCATAATCCTTCTTTAAGTCTTCGAGTTTATTTGATCTAAAGTCATAATAGATCTTTAAAAAGATCGTGAATTCCTCTTGGACTATAATATTAGGAATTTCATTCAGAAATTTTGTAAGGGCATATTCTTTTAAAAGAGTTGTATTTCTTTTTATGTCATATTTTTGAAAATAAAGATACCGCATTAGGGTCATAAGGTCCATATTTACATTTTGTTTTAAATAGCCCAATATATCTTCAGGTGCTAGTGCTTTTTTAGCTAATATTCCATCAATGAAACGAAATTCAGGTATACGGCTCATCAAATTCCCGTAATTTCCCTTTTCAAATTCTCTCATGGACATTATTCTTTTCCCGTATATAGAATCGGGAGTACTTATTTTTATTTTGCTTACTGCTGTTTCGCCGAATTTTATTTTGTAGTAATTTATGAGATCCGGACCATTGTAATTTATCTTTTTAAAGTAATTTTGAAAATTAGGAAAAACTTTTTTCAAACAGTGGGTATTATTAAGAAAATCTGTGTATCTTGGTATGAAATCAGCGGTAAGAAGATCATTATCGATGACTATCTTTGTGAATTCAATCAAAAAATTTTGCTTTTTTTTAATATCATAATAAAAGCTCATTCTTGATAGCAGTGAGATCAAATTCTTCTCATTATATTTTTCAAGGATACACTGTTTCAATATCTCTTTATCATATGACAAATAGGCAATTTCCATTAGGGTGTTTTGGGAAATGTTGATCTTTTTTTCTTTAATTTTTTCATAAAGAAAATGATAAAACTTTTTATCGACACCGATCCTTTGTAATTG
>JAGGYO010000140.1 GCA_021162505.1 bacterium | reverse complement strand
TACTATCCTCTAATAACAAATAATTTGATATTTTTTAAATTTTATTATAAGATAAAGAAAATAGGAGATGATATGAAAAAGTTATTTATTTTACTTTTTGCTTTGACTCTCACGCTCACTTACTCTTACTCAATTCTTGAGATACAAAATGAGATATTTTTAAAACAAAAAGGTACATCATCACAGATCGCACTTAATCAGTCATCTTGGGGAATAAAGGTGTATCCCAATGATATAATCGTTACCCAAAAGAATTCATCATGTAAGATCGGGAATGATGAACAATATATTGAGGTGAAGAATAATTCTCAACTGGACATTGATAAGGACAAACTTGTATTGCATAAAGGATGTTTATTTATTGAATATTTCCCTACTCTTATAATTTATAATGGACAAAAACTTGATGCGTCAAATGGTGTATGTGATGCGGGAAGGAACGGTCTAAAGGTTGAGGCCGGCTATGTGCTATTGAACGGCAAGAAAGTCATATCTGATATTGAAATCGGGAAAACAAAAAAGGAAGAACAAGAAGAAATTGAAGAGGAAGAGATCATCGTAAAAAATATTCCCGAAGAAACCCCTAAAAATAAAGAAATAGTAACCGTACAGGCAAAAGAAGAACCGGTTGTTCAAAAAGAAAATATTGATGGAATAAATAAACAGGCAATGGAGATCGCCAAAAACGGTAATTTTAAGGAAGGAATCGATATTTTAAAGAAAGGATTAATAGAAAATCCAAAGAATACCTCAATACTGAATAATTTAGGTGTTCTATATCATCAATTAGGTGCATATAGTGAGGCAATGGAATACTATAAAAAGGCATTGATCATTGACCCTGAGAACCAACTTCTCTATTACAATATTGTCTGTCTTTATTCCAAACAAAAGGACGAGACCAATACACTTTTATGGTATTCCAGGGGTAAAGATATTTTCACCAAGACATATTATAAAGAAGCATTGACCGATCCTGATCTTGAATATTTAAGAAAAATAACTAATGATCTTAAAAAATAATAAGAAGATACTTTTCTATATCTTTCTTATTTACGCTATCTTTTCCACTGTTTCCATATCCGTATCTGAAACATTTTATTATTTAGGTATCTTATTCTTCATTGTTTTTTTTAGGAATTATTTAGATAAAAAGATCATAAAATTATTTTTTTTCTTCGTATTATATTTTTTAGCAGCAAGAATTATTACATCGCTTTTTTCAGGAAATATATTATTTTCCTTAGGAAAGCTCAAGGAACCGCTTCTTTTTCTTGGATTTATTCCCGTATATTTTGCCTTTAGTATCAAGGAAAAAGGGAAATTCATTGATTTCCTTATATACTCAATGGCAATAATAACGCTTTATGCAATAATCTTGCATCTAATAAAGCACGAACCCTTTGACCTGAAACATCGCCTATCTTCCACAACCGGCGGATATATGACTTATGGGTCTTTGGTCTGTGTAATTCTCATTTTGAACTTTTATAAGATAATAAAAAAAGTTAAAGTTCAATATGTTTTGGCATTTCTCATTAGTTTGTCCGGCTTATTACTCTCCTTTACCAGAAGCGCTTACTTGGGTTTTTTAGTCGCTATATTTATTTTTTTACTCCTTTATAAGCCGAAATATACTCTATTATTTATAGTACTTTTGATATTGATATTTTTCTTTTTGCCAAATCGTTTTAAAATGAGAATAACATCCATTACAAATAAAAATAATTCTACAAATGAAACCCGACTTGAAATGTGGAGATGGGGATTTCATCAGTTTAAACTTCATCCAATAACCGGGATCGGTGCAAGAATGGTCAAAAAGGTTAAAATGGTTAATTCATACGGTTTATCAAAACAGGCAAAAAAGGATATGGTTCATTTACACAGTGTTCCGGTACATCTATTAACTACTATGGGATTATTTGGTATATTGGGATATTTATTGTTTTTATTGATGTTTTTATATTTCCCCTTGAAAAATTATTTTTTATATAAGAACATTCATGATATAGCAATATTTTCAGGGATCTTTTCGCTTATCATCATTGGACTTTTTGAATATAATCTATTTGATTCTGAGATCACCATGTTAATATCTTTTACACTGGGATTGTCAAATAGAATGAAAAAACCAATTTCTAATATTTAGAATACTATGATTTCTTTCTTAATCCCCGTGGGGCTTCGGAGAATATTCTGAGAATTATTTAAAAAGTTTAACATTATTTTAATAATCTTTATAAATATTTTCATATTGTAACAATATTTTTTCAAAAACCCCTTGATTCAAAATAAAAAAGTGCTAAAATAATAGATATAGGAGCATATATGAAAGATAAAGAATTTCAATGGTCTCTTGATGATCTCTTAAAGAAAAAAGATTTTCAAGCTAAATTTGATGAATTACTTAAGATGATTAAAAAAGGACAGAGGGATTTTGATAAATTATCCCCTGACATGCCGGAAAAACAATTTAAAACCTTTATTAACAGTATCCAAAAAATTTTGACTGTATATTATCATTTTTCAGGTTTTGTGGGACTGTACTCCTCTACTCATGTGGGATCAAAAGAATCTACATTCTACGGAGCTAAAAACAATGATATAGCCCTTGCTTTCAGCGAATTATCCTTAAATATTAAGCATTGGCTCATTGGGAAAAAAATTGGCAATAAAAAAGTTCTTGATAAGAAGAATCAAAAAAGATTATTCCAATCAATGCCTGAACTAAAATTTTATTTTGAATTACTTGAAGAAACGGCAAAGCACTCTTTAAGTTTGGCGGAAGAGCGAATAATCAGCAGAAAAAGCACTATTTTGAAGTCACCATTAGTAATACTTTATGGTTTAATAACAAATGATTTTGAATATGAAATAAAGATGAAAACCGGAAAAACCAAAAAAATAAAAACACAAGGTGAACTTTTGGGATATATAAGAAATAAGGATAAAAACATAAGAAAAGCCGCATACAAAGCCCTTTTTGAACCTTATAAAAAGAATCTTACAAAGGTATTTACCATTTATTCTGCTCTCGTTAAGGACTGGGACGATAATACCAAATTAAGTAATTTCCAATCTCCTATTTCAAAAAGAAATTTTGGTAATAATATTCAGGATAAAACAGTGGAAACCGTAATGAATGTTTGCACAGATAAACGAACCATATTTCAAGATTATTTCAAATTAAAAGCAAATGTTATGGGGGTGAAAAAGTTATCCCGTTACGATCTCTATTCACCCATCGGAAAAGCAAAAGGGAAAACATATACATTTGCAGAAGCAAAAAAAGAAGTATTAAAAAATTTCAAGGAATTCACCCCGAAATTCGAAGAAGCGGCTAAAATGATACTTAATAATAACCATGTTGATTCACATCCGAGAGAAAATAAAAGATCCGGAGCATTTTGTGCAAGTCATGGTGGAAATTCCATACCCTTCGTACTCTTAAATTTCAATGGTAATGCAGACGCACTTATGACAATGGCACATGAACTGGGACATGGAATACACGGGATCTATTCATGGAAAAATCCGGTTTTAGTAATTGATCCTCCCCTACCTTTGGCAGAAACAGCTTCAACATTTTCTGAAATGCTCATGTTCGACCGATTATTAAAGAAAGCTAAAAGCAAGGAAGAGAAGATCACAATGCTTTTTGAAAAACTGGACAGCTCATTCGCAACCATATTGAGACAGAATTATTTTGTTAAATTTGAAATAAAAGCACATGAACTTATCTCCAAAGGAACCGATGCAGAAAAATTATCCGATCTTTATATGGAAATACTGAAAGAACAATTCGGCAATTCAATGAATATACCTGAAGAATTTAAATATGAATGGTCCTATATTCCCCACATATTCCACACACCGTTTTATTGCTATGCTTATAATTTTGGCGAATTACTTTCAATGTCCCTATTTGCCTTATATGTTGAGAAAGGTAGATCTTTTATCCCAAAGATCGAGAAAGTATTGAAAGCAGGTGGCTCTGAGAGACCTGAAAAATTATTAGAATCAATAGGAATTGATATTACAAGTAAGAAATTCTGGGAAGGAAGTTTTACACTAATCGAAAATTGGCTTGAATTATTGAACAATTTATTGTAATTCCAAGCTGAATATATAACCATTGGGAGCTTTGGGTTCGTCCCAAAATTCGAAGCCATTTTTAATAAGAGCGTCTAAAATATTCCTCCATTGGATGGGTATAACGATATTAATTTGGTCTTCTTCTGCGAAATAATTCATATACGGGATAGCTTTTACAATATCATTCTTATTAAAAAAAGAATAGTCATTATAAGGTTCTGCCCTGTAAAAGTGAAGATCCCCGGCTTTAAATAATTTTACCTTTGTTTTTATCCATTGAGCAGCTTTCTTGGTATTGTGTGCAAAATGCCAGCCAAAGGGAATGAATTCATCATAATTGGAGAAATCCATATTCAAATCCTTTAATTCTTCAGCTTTTTTCTTTTTATCAACCTTCCTTGTGAGATTGAAAAATCTGTCCACTAATTTAAACCCATTTGTCATTGAGATAAAAATACTTCTATAATTCGTGTAATATGTGGAAAATTCTGCATATTTAATATTATACTTTTCTCTATATTCATGAAGTTTGATCATTGCGAATCTATTTATCACCTTTCCGAAACCCATTGATTGAAAGTCAGGATGTACCCGAAGACCTTCAAGCCATAGAACATTATCAGGGAAAAATGAGAATTTCGCTGTACCTATCACCTTGTCATCCAATACCGCTACCCAGAAATTACCGTCTTGAAGCCAATCATAAAAAACTCTTGATAAATAATCATCACCCTCCCATGTTAAAGTGGATATTTCATCAATATCTTTTTTATCTTTTTCTTCGCAAAGACGAAAATTAAGATTGCTTTGTTCTAATGCCATCCCCATAACGGATTATAACATATTTATTAATATTTTCTAAATTCGTAGTTAAATCTTTTATGAAATAAGATTTTCTTAACCACGGATAAAAAGGAAAGAAAATATAATAACCACAGACGCACAGAGCACAAAATACAAATGAATAATTAAGAATTAAAAATAATATTATAGGGGTCGTTCGTGAACGACCTTGTTTTGTCATTGTGCATTTCGATACATTTTACTTCGTAAAACACACAATAACCGTAAAAGCGTGGCAATCTCATGAGATCCCTACGGGAACAAGTTCCCTCTGGATGACAGAATATAAATTTAGAATGAACAATGAAAAATTATCAATTAGTATTTTCGACTTAGTACTGATTACGATAATTTTTGGATTTTACATAACTATTTGTTAGAATAAGGCATGAGAAAAACAAAAGTTATAATTACCCTGGGACCTGCATTAACTCAAAATAAAAAAATTCTGAGGAAGGTCATTGAAGAAAGTGATGCAGTTCGTTTAAATTTTTCGCATATTGAAGCCGCTGAAATAAAGGGTTTTATCGAACTAATTCGAAAAATTGACGAAAACAAACCTATTATCGGAGACATTTCCGGACCGAAAATCAGAGTTGTGAATATTCCAAACGGAAAGTTGATCATCAAAAGAAATGATACTTTCATCTTAAAAAGAAATAACCTCAATTTCCCTCAGGTTTTTAATTCAATTAAAACCGGTCATAAATTGCTTTTTGATGACGCAAAATTAAAAGCGAAGATCATTGACAAAAAAAAGGATTCAGCCAAAATAATATTTTTAAATGATCATATCCTTCTTGAAAGAAAGGCAATATCTTTTCCCAACACTCATATTAAACTCTCTCCTCTCAGCGAGGTCGACAAGGAAAAGATAAAAATTGCTGTAAAAACAGGCATTGACTATTTCTTTTTATCGTTTGTAAATGATGCAAAAGGTGTTCTTGAACTGAAAAAGTTCATGCATTTACTTAAAACGGACATACCAATAATTTCTAAAATCGAGACCATGGGCGGGGTTAAAAATTATAAAGATATCATTTTAAACAGCCATGGCGTTTTAGTTGCAAGAGGAGATCTTGGAATAGAAATGTCTCTTGTGAAGGTACCGATCATTCAAAAAAAATTGGTAGATTTTGCTAATTTGCACGGCAAACTTTCCATTGTAGCAACCCAGGTCCTTGATTCTATGATAGAAAATCCTACACCATTAAGAGCTGAGATGTCAGATATTACAATGATGATCGAAGAAAAGGTTGATGCAATAATGCTAACATCTGAAACATCAATTGGTAAATATCCTCTTAAAACAATGAAATATTTGGAGGATTCTATCCTTGAAGCTGAGAAGTATTTTACAAAAATAAAAAATGATAAGAATGTTTCCATTGAGAATAAGGTATTTTCACAAACTGCAGTAATTGCAAAATCCATGTATTTGAATGGAGAAGAGAATGGTGCGAAGATCATAGCGAATATTTCCAGGTCAGGATTAACATCTCTTTTGGTATCAAAATATAGACCCGCAGCACGCATAGTAACGCTCACAGGGAATAGAAGCACATTTAGAAGGGTAAAACTATACTGGAATACTTTTCCACTTTTTATAGACAAAATTCAAACTACACCTGATTCCAAACTTTTACCCATATTAAAGCAAGAATTTAGATTAAGACCAAATAATATCGTTATCATCTCGCGAGATCAACCAATTAATAAGGGAAAGGTTACAAATGCCTTCGCAGTATATTTTCTAAAAAAAGAAAGTGATAAGATAATAAAGAAAGGAGATATCCGGCTTGATCTTGGGAAATGTATTTTATGCAATAAATGTATTAATATCTGTCCTTATAATATTTTTAAAAATGTTAAAGGCGAAATAAAGATAGTCAATGCTGGTTTATGTATTAAGGATAAACTCTGTGAAAATATTTGTCCAAAGGGAGCGATCAATATAAATGAATAATAATTTTGTTCTCATTATGGCAGGCGGTGAAGGTGAAAGATTCTGGCCTTATTCCACTTCTGATTTTCCGAAACAGTTCTTAGCACTATTTGATGAAGAATCCATGATAGAAAAAACCTTTAATAGAATGAAAAAACTTGTACCCCTTGAAAACATTTTTATATCTACTAATGAACGATTTTTTGAATTGACAAAACAATTTTTACCAGATATCCCTGAAAATAATATAATCACAGAACCTGAAAAAAGAAATACCTTTCCCGCAATGGCTCTTTTTCTTGCCACATTAAAAAAAAGAGTATTAAATGGAACTGTTATAATGGTTGCAGCTGATCATATTATTGAAAATGAAAAACTTTTTTTAAATACATGTGAAAATGCTTTTGAAATTGCTGAGAAAGATCATAAGATCGTAACATTTGGTATTGTTCCAACGAGAATAGAAACAAATTTTGGATATTTGAAACCTGAAAATGCTGTAACTATTCATGGTATTGAGGTTAATGAAAATGTTCACTTTTTTGAAAAGCCCAACTTTGAAAAAGCAAAAAAGTTCTACGAAAGCGGGCAATATTTCTGGAATTCAGGGATATTTACATTTAATATGGAAATCTTACTAAACGAGATCAAAAATATTATTCCAAGGGATTTTGGTCTTATCAATGATTTTATAAACAATAAGATCGCAAAAGATGAATTTTTCTTTGGATTGACAAAGAATTCCATTGACTTTGTTATTATGGAGCGTTCGGATAATATCTCCATGCTCAGATCAAACTTTGATTGGGATGATATTGGCAATTGGGATGCTCTTTTAAGATTTACTGATAATAATTTTATTAAGGGAAATATTGAGTTCAATGAACTTTCTAATTCCGTTATCATTAGTGATAATTACAAAATAATCGGAGAAAATTTCAAAAATTTAATTTTTATTGAAAAAAATAATAATATTCTCATTTCAGATCTTAACGGTTTGCAATATATAAAAAAGGGATTGAAAAATAAAAGAGAAAAAAACCGTTTGATACAAATGGAAGAATGTTCTAATATAAAATTAGATAATTTTAATCAAAATACTTTTATATTGGGAGTTAAAGATCTACATTTGGAAATGAAGGATAATATAATCCGTATTTTTAAAATATGAATGAAAAGAATAACTATTATTTAGGTTTTTTCGACATTTTTTATTATTTTTTGATTAGTGGACTTTTCGTTGCATTTTTTCTAAATATTTCTATTTCTCTGCAT
>JAGGYO010000058.1 GCA_021162505.1 bacterium | reverse complement strand
TTTGCTTTTTTATAACCAATAGTATTTAATTTTTCTATGAGGAGATTACCTTTGCTTTTTTTCATAACAAAAACCATATTTCCCTCACAGGCAAAATATAATGGATCCATACCAGTAATATGGGATAAACCTTTCACCCATTTTTTGAATGGGAGTTCTTTCTCATATATTTCAATATCTTTTTTTGAGAAGGATGCAAGTTCCATAAGGATTTCTGCAACCCCGCCTCGGGTAGGATCGCGCATGAATTTAAGATATTTTTTGATATCCGGCATTATCTTTGTCAGTTTAACAAGTGCTTCACAATCGCTTTTGATCTTCTTATCGTCTTCCAAAAGCTCGTTCCTTGCCTGAAATATGGCAGCACCATGATCACCCATTTCTCTTAAAACTACGATTTCATCATCTTTTTTAATAGTATTATTAAACGAAATGAGCTTTTCACCGATGCCGGCCGTATTGATATAGATACCGTCACCAAATCCCTTATCGACCACCTTTGTATCCCCGCAAACGATCTGAACACCTGCTTTTTTTGCTTCCTTTGCGGCAGAATGAAGTATGGCTTTCAATTTGTTAAAGGGAAGTCCTTCTTCAAGAATGAGTCCCATTGAGATGAATCGCGGGATTCCGCCTTGTGCAATTATATCATTTACTGTTCCTGCAATGGATAATTTGCCGATATTTCCTCCCGGGAAAAAATGTGGTGAGACCACAAAAGAATCTGTGGTAAAAATTATTTCTTTTCCACTCATTGGTAAAACAGCTGCATCATCAAGTGATGAAAGATACGGGTTTTTGAACTCAGGAAGAATGATCTCGCGGATCAATTCCTCTGTGTATTTACCGCCCAGCCCGTGATTTTTTGTAATGACTTTATTGCTCGTATTTGTAGTATGCACTGCAAGCTCCTTCTGATGATACCATACATGGTCCGATTGGATTGTCCGGTGTACATGCTTTGCCGAAAAGGGGACATTCCCTGGGATTAATCACGCCAATGAGAACATTTCCGCATTGGCAACCCTTTGGTTCACCCTCTTCCATCTCTTTTATATTGAACCTTTTCATGGTATCGTATTTTTCATATTTTTTCTTTATTATCAACCCGCTTTTGGGAAGTGTTGAAAGCCCTCGCCATCTCGTATCTGCAACTTGGAAGACCTCTTTCATTATGTTCTGCATTATGATATTCCCTTCATAGGTAACAGCTCTAGGGTACTGGTTCTCGATCTGTACCTCATTATTTTTCACCTGTTGAAGTAATTTATAGATCCCCATTAAGATATCAAGTGGTTCGAATCCTGTTACAACACCTCTTATCCCCAATGGTTCGTATGCTTTCAACCCAATTATAATGGAGACATGTCCGGGAAGAATGAAGCCGTCTATTTTATTATTTTCATTTTGCGAGAGTATTTTCAAGGGTTCGGGAACTGTTTTTAAGGATGTGAGCATGGAAAAATTCTTCAATTTTTTCTCGTATGCCATTAAGAGTACCTGACCAATAACGGGAATGGTGGTTTCAAATCCCACACCAAGGAATATTACTTCTTTGTCAGGATTATCTTTTGCAATTGTTAAGGTATCCAGGGGAGTATAAACAATTCTTACTTTATTCTTTGGAAATATTTTCAACGCTTCCTCTTTTGAATTGGGAACCTTGACCATATCCCCGAATGTGGTAATAATGGTATTTTCTTTTTTTGCAAGTTCAATGGCATAGGAAACATATTCGGAAGGTGTAACACAAACAGGACACCCGGGACCTGATAATAATATAAGTTTCTTTGGTATCCTGCTCCTGATACCTGCTTTCCCGATGTTCATTGTGTGGGTTCCGCATACCTCCATGAGTTTCACAGGTCTTCCGATCTCATTCATTATCTTATCAATAAGCGTATAGAATTTATTAATGAGCTTGGGATCGTTATATTCATTTATGAATTTCATAATTTTTTCAATAGGTCTTTCCAAATGGAAAGTATTTCTTTTGCAGCTTCTTCATCAATGATCTGTATGGCAAAACCTGCATGTAAAAGCACATATTCACCGATTTTAACCTCAGGAATAAGAGAAACATTGACTTCACGCTTTACTCCCTCAATTTCACCTATTGCTTTTATATCATTCACTTCAATGATCTTTATGGGGACCGCTAAACACATATTAATTCTCCTTTAAATTTGCCGCTCCAATGACCGCTTGTCCATAGGAAAGCCCATTGTCATTGGGCGATACAAGATGATGTGTATAAACATCAATATTATATTCTTTTGAAAATTCACTTATCATATTAGAAAGGTAGGTATTACAAAATACGCCGCCTGATAGACATGCTTTTTTAATACCTGTTTTTTTACTTAGTATTTTTAATAATTCGGCCGATGCTTTTGCTAATGTATAATGGAATTTAGTTGCAATTATTGATATATCAATCTTATTTAAGTGATCCTTTGCAAGCTGTTCAATGATTATTGATGTATTTAATTGATAAATATCATCATTATTAATAATTCTATATTCATAAAATCCTTTTTTGGTAATGTCAACAAAGCTTTCCAATGAAATTGGTGCTTGTGCATGATATGTATTTTTCAGTGTAATATTAAGGATTGCTGCAACCGCATCAAAAAGTCGTCCCGCAGATGTTGTTAAAGGAGAATTTATATTTTTTGACAACATTTTTTCTATTGCAGTATGATCGTTGAGTTTTTTAAGATGGTCAAATTTATCAATACTTATATTTGCTGTTTTTAAATAACTAACAGCCATTCTCCATATTTCTTTTGAAGCAATATCTCCGCCTGGAAGGGCATGCGGTTCTAAACTCCCAACCCTTTTATAACTCTTACGGTCAAATATCATGAATTCTCCTCCCCAGAGTTCACCTTCTTCGCTGTATCCAAGACCGTCAAAACCAATACCCATGAGCTTACCCTCTAACTTGTTTTCCGCTGCACATCCTGCGAGATGGGCATGCTGATGCTGTACTTTTATTAAAGGTTTTTTCCATTCCTTTGATAATTTCTCAAAAATACCTGTGGATTCATAACCCGGGTGATGATCACATACCAATATTTGCGGTTCATAATTCCATATTTTTTTCCATCGCCTGATATTATCTTCATATATCCTTTGTGTTTCCATGAACTCTATTTTTCCGAAATACTGAGACGGGTATGCCTTATTACCCTTTGTATAGCAGAAACTGATATTTTCACTGGCACCGGATGATAGTATTTTATTGTTAAATGGAAAATAAATAGGTCCGGGGACATATCCCCGTGATCGTCTTATCATGATATAATCATCTTTTATGGGTTTTATAACAGAATCATCCGTTCTGAAACTTATATTAAGATCGTGTTCAAGTATTTTTCCTTTAAAGAAACTTTTGGCGGCAGTATTTTCCTTTATAGTAGGTGAACCCGGATAATTTAAACTTGTAGCGATAATGAGAGAAAGTCCCGAATATTTAAAAAGCAGGTGATGAACAGGCGAATAGGGCAGCATGATCCCAAGCGTATTATTTTGTGGGGCAAGGGCTTCGGTAATTTTATTATTGATCTTCTTTTCAAATAGAAATATCGGCTTTTTAGAGGAATTATAAAGTTCAAGGTATTCATCCTTCCATTTCGCATACTTTCTTACTGTATCCAAGTTCTTTGCCATCACTGCAATGGGTTTGAACTCTCTTTTTTTCAGCTCTCTTACCCTTTCAATGACCTTTACATTTTCCGCATTGCCTATTATGTGAAATCCCCCCCAGCTTTTTACCACAATGATCTTATTGTTCTTGATGAGTTTAGCCGCTTTTTTAACGGCATCAATACCGCTAAGACTGTCTAAAAAGTAGTTGGGTCCGCAATCCCAGCACGAAATTGGTTGAGCGTGGTATCTTCTGTCCGTAACATCTGTATATTCACTTTCACAATCATTGCACATCTTGAATGATTTAATGGTTGTCTGCTTTCTGTCATAGGGTAATTGTTCAATGATCGTATATCTGGGTCCGCAATTAACACAATTGATAAAAGGATATTCATATCTCCTATCATTGGGGTCGTTGAGCTCTCTTAGACAATCGTCGCAAATGGCAAGATCGGGGGATACATTGAGTTCGGGTTTTGCCTTTCCGTTGCTTTTTTCAATAATAAACTCTGAGTGATTTCTTTCATGAGGTGTGATCTCGCTTATATTTTCTATGACAGCAGCAGGGGGTAATTTTTCTTTTAGATCCATTAAAAAAATATCAATATTATTTTTGTCACCATCTAATTCAATTTCGACCCCGCCACCTGTATTTTTTACAGAACCCTTCAATAGATTATTTACAGCGATCTTATAAATGAAAGGACGAAATCCCACACCTTGAACGGTTCCAATAATGAGAAACTTTTTCTTGATCATCATATTTTATTATAACAAAAAAATAGAAATAATCAAGGGATATTGTGAAATATTTCTTAAATTAATACTTGACTTAAAAGATGAAATAATGTAAAATAGAATAGAATAGAGAGAGGTTAATCTATGATAGTAGCTGTATATATCCTTAAATATTCGCAATATAATAGAAATAGCATTAGGACAATTGCAAAAAGATCAGCGATAAATTACGAACTTTGGTATAATATTGGAGAACAAAAGTATGTCTATATATAAAAAAGCAGTAACACAAATTGAAAAGAAAATAACAACGGAGAAGGTAAATGCATGAACTTTCATTAATGTTGAATATCATTGATATCATTGAAAAAGAGTACTTAAAGAATGAAGACGGAAAAATAAAGACCATTGCATTAAAGGTGGGCGAGTTCTCAGGAGTTGTTCCGGAAGCATTGGAATTTGCTTTTGAAGCCATAAAAAATGATAGTGATATTTATGATGAGGCAAATATGATAATTGACCTTGTTCCATTCAAGGTAATATGTAAGGATTGCAATAATATTTTCACGCCTGATATGGAGTATTTTTTACAATGTCCCAAATGCGGATCAAAAAATACTGAAATCCAGTCGGGAAGAGAATTGTATATTGACTATATTGAAATAGATGAAAAGGAGTAGTATATGAAAAAGATCAAGATCATGAAGAATGTTTTGCAGGCAAATGACGAAATTGCTCAAAATGCTCGAGAATATTTTAGTAAAAATGGTGTTTTCGTGATCAATGTAATGAGTTCGCCGGGTTCGGGTAAGACCACTATTATCAAAAGAACAGTAGTGGAATTAAAAAAATTGAACATTAGACCTGCCTTGATTGAAGGCGATATTGAGACACAACTTGATGCTGCGCAATTCACGAAATTTAATATTCCCATAGTTTCAATAAACACAGGTCCCTTTGGAGGGGATTGTCATTTGGAAGCTGGGTGGGTGAAACAGGCATCCGATGATATGGATCTTGATAAAATTGATATTCTATTTATTGAAAATATAGGCAATCTCGTTTGTCCCGCTGAATTTGATACCGGCGCTCATATCAATGTAGTCATTCTCAGTACACCGGAAGGCGAAGATAAGCCATTGAAATACCCCTTGATGTTTACATCCTCGCAGGTTAATATCATTAATAAGTGTGATCTGACAGAGATACTTGAGATTGACCTTGAAACAATGAAAAAGAACGCCCTTAAGATAAATCCCAAGATCAAGATCATTGAAATGTCAGCCAAAACAGGGGATGGTTTTGATAAATGGATCAATTATTTGAAGAAAAAATTGAAGAAATAGAGAAGATGTGGTAATTCCATTTTATTAATTTTTTATTATTCATTTATTTTCCGTCATTCCGTGTTTGACACGGAATCTATCTTTGGAGTTTACCTCGTTTTTACGGGGTCATTCAGAGGAAGGTGTCTGTCTCCGAGAATCTAAATTATTAGCGACATATTCAAATATAGGAA
>JAGGYO010000165.1 GCA_021162505.1 bacterium | reverse complement strand
GAGGTAAAAAGGGATAGATAGATAGATAGATAAGAACTGTGAATTGAACCTTCCTTTTTCAAATTATTTTTAAGTTTTCCCTTCCACATCTTCAATCTCATACATTTAATTATACCACTTTAAAATTTAAAGTCAAATATTTTTTTATTTTTATTAATTGTATTTATCTTCGCACAAATAGCCTCTTTGCTTGTTTGTTGGTTACCATATTCATAAAATGGAATCGAGGGAATGAAAGAAGTTTTGAGTGATGAGTTGTAAAAACAGTGTAATGAGTAAATGGGTTTATGAGTAAATGAGAGAATAAAGATTTGAGAACTGCTGGATTCCTGATCAGGTCAGAAATGACACCGGGAAAAGGGGGTAAATTTCAAAGATAGATTCCGTGTCAAGCACGGAATGACCCTGAAACAAGTTCGGGTTAATAAACTCCAAAAGATGAGATTGCTACGCTTTCTTGGTGCTATGGTAATTACATTGTTTTTTACTTTTAGGTCGTTCACGAACGACCCCTACATTTATCTGGTTTTTTTCCTAATTCTCAATCTAATTATTGCTTCCTTGCCTGCGATCTTTGCCTGCCTGTGCGTGTCCACACGCAGACAGTCGTCTCTGCAGCGAAAGTATTTTATTATAT
This sequence comes from bacterium, assembly GCA_021162505.1. Taxonomy (GTDB): domain Bacteria; phylum AUK180; class AUK180; order AUK180; family AUK180; genus AUK180. The sequence goes on along the minus strand of JAGGYO010000165.1, from coordinate 11,186 downwards.
TCAACTCATCTACTCGTTCTCTCATACACCCATTTCCTTTAGTTTTCCATTGTCCATTGCCTTTACCCAACTGTCTGGTATCATAACATATCCGCCTGTGCGTGTCCGCACGCAGACAATTTGGACTTTTTAAGGATAAAAATATTAGACAAAATATTTGGCCTTGTTATTCCTGCGAAAGCAGGAATCCAGAAAACAAAAAAATGGATTGTCGGGTCAAACCCGACAATTACAAATAAGGATCGTTTAAGAACGGGCTCTACGATTATCAATAAAATGCGTTGAGAGCGTTAAGATCAAAATGATCGTAATGATGGCAATAAAGATATTTACGAGCATACCATTGAAAAGGCCAAAACAGTCATTAACCCCGCCGATTACAAGGGCAGATAGAAGAGAACCGATGCTGCCTGCAGAGAGGATAAAGCCCATATATTCTTCTCTTTTATGAATGAAATCCTTATATTTTGTTATAAGTGTAGGATACACTCCTCCGAAAAACAGTGCACTAATGACCATTAATATTTTATATTTTGAGAAATAACCCAGAGCAAAAACAGCTGTACCAAGTATCTGAAGTATTAGGATATAAGAAATGGTATTTTTGAACTTTTTAACTAATTGAGATGAAAATAATCGCCCCAGCATTAATGAGATGAAAAATACGGTTAAATAATTATTCGCTATATTGAAATCTTTATGCAATGCTTTTTCCATAAAATTTTTTACCCAACCGGAGATCCCGATCTCTGTCCAAATATAAAAAACAGCAATAATGATAAAAAGGGTCATGATCCATTTATTGAACATAAAGGGTGTGTTTTCGCTTTTATTCTCAATTGGTTTATGTGGAATTATTTTTATCATTCCAATAAATGTAAGCATGAAAAGGATAAATGGAATTATAAGAAAATTTGAATAAACTATATGATGTTTTTCCAATATGGTTGCATAAATAGGTGATAACATTGCACCGAATGAATAAAAAAAATGAAGTATGTTCATTGATGAGCTTTTATTTTTTGTTGAAAAATTATATGTGAATATAGTGATTATCACAAAAAGTATGGAAGCAAAAACACCATAAATGAAAAACGATATGAGATAGATGGGGTATACTCGAACAAATATCATTCCTAAAAAAGAAAGAAATAAAAAGAAGTAGGTGAGCACTATCAATTGTTTATATTTCATGATCTTATATAGATAGCTTCCCAGTATATTTCCAAAGAAATAACCTAAGCTTGATACACCTATTAGAAGGGATACAGATGTATAGGATAGGGAATAATGGCCTTTCACCAATGGAATAAAAACACCCCTTAGCGTATCGATCATACCAAAAGTAAAAATAAAAAGATAAAAGAATAAAAAGTGATTACTTTTTTTCAATAATTATATTTGTAAAAGGATAATGTTTTCCGGTAATTACTCCCAAATAAGTGGAATAACCGCATTCACACACCCATTCGCTGCATGGCTCAATATGATGGTTGAAATGCATAGTCTCTCTTGGAATGAAGCAATTTACCAGTTTCATCGATGAGTTGCATACCGGACAAATTAATGGCTTTTCACAATTATAAGTGTTTTCCAACGGACAATTATCGTATTGACAATTATCCTTATTCTTCTCCTTCATCATCCGTCTCTTCGTCCCAATAGTCCTCATCTTCAAAGTCATCAAGAATTTCGCCAACCTTATCAACGCCTTTTTCCAATTTGACTTTTAGTATATCTATCTCATCAAGATAGTCCTCCAGATCCATATAAATATCCTCCAGTTCTTCATAACTGAGGTTCCAGAGTTCCTTTCTCGATTTAGTAATGAGATTCAAAAGATCTTCCAATTTCTTAAAGTCCATAGTATCCTCCTACTTTATTAATTTATTAATTAATATCTCTTTGGAAAGAGCAGGATCACCTTGATCCCCTGTTTCTTCCATAACCTTTCCAATAAAGAAACTTAATATAGATTCCTTACCGTTTTTATATAATTTCACCTCTTTTGGATTATCTTTAATAATCTTATCAATAGTTCGTTCAAGTTCTTTTTTGCTGTATATGATAATATTTTTTTCTTCTATTAACTTATCAAGATCTTTTCCCTTAACAAGTTCGGGGAGCATTGTCTTCACTAATTTACCAGATAATTCACCATTTTCGATCATTTCTATTACCTTTGCCAATGTCTCAGGCAGCAATTTCATTTCATCAATGGTAATATCCGCCTTTCTCAGGTTAAATACCACATCTCCCAACAGCCAATTAATGATCTTTTTATAGGAATAGGTATATTTGCTTACCTCAATGAAATATTCATAAAGATTTTTATGAGCAGTCAATTTATATGCCTGTTTCAGTTCAATATGATAATTATTCACAAGGTTATTGATAATAAAATACGGGGTCAAATCTGCATCGCTCTTTAAGGCAAAGATCTCTTTTTCACTTAATAGGAACGGGGGAATATTTGCTTCCGGAATAAATCTATAATCACTTATTGCTTCCTTTTTTCTCAGTAAATGCGTCTTTTTGTTTTTTTCATCCCAGCTTCTCGTTTCTTCGTGGAGTTTTTTACCTTTTGATAAAAGTTCTATTTGACGGTCATGTTCATAGAGCAATGAGTTTTTCACAGCAATAAATGAATTGAGGTTTTTTATTTCTATTTTATAATCAGGAATTATATTTTTATCCGTAGATATTGAAATATTCGCATCGACTCGTAATGAACCTTCTTCCATATTGCAATTTGAAATTTTTAAAAACCTGGCGGTTCTCTTCAAGAACTCAAGATAAGGCATGATATTATTGATATCGTGAAACGAAGCTTCGCTTATTATTTCCAAGAGAGGAATTCCGGCACGATTGTAATCGATAAGTATATCCCCGGCATCATGTTTGATCTTTGCCGAATCTTCTTCCATTTGAATACTCTTTATCTTAATGGAATCCTGGCCTTTTTCTGAATAGAAATAAAATTCACCATCATAACCCACAGGATAATCATGCTGCGTTATTTGGTAATTTTTGGGAGTATCGGGATAAAAATAGTTCTTCCTGTCAAAACGGGTAAAAAGATTGAGTTTGCAGTTCAAAGCATAAGAAAAGACAAGTGCTTTTCTCAATACATCCTTATTAAAAACCGGCAATGTACCCGGTTGACCCGTGCATATGGGACAAATATTGGTATTCGGTGGAGCGCCATAACTGTTCTTGCAATTGCAAAAGATCTTTTTGGTTGTATTGAGCTGAATATGTGTTTCTAAACCGATAACGGTATAATGTTTGCTTTTCATCCCAGATCCTTCATTAGTTTATAGGAAAATTTTAATAATTCCGCATCTTCTTTGGGAGCAGCCATTAATTGGAAACCAATGGGCAAACCGCCGGATGTGGTTCCAAGAGGGAGCGAAATAGCACATGAACCTATGATATTGGCAATTGTGGTAAAAGCATCATTATTGTACATTGCAATGGGATCATTGATCTTCTCCCCAAGTTTAAAGGGACTGGTGGGTGTTGTCGGCATTAAAACAAAATTTACCGTACTGAATAAAACATCATAGTTCTTTTTTAGAAGTACCCTTAATTTCTGTGCTTTTTTGTATAGATCTATATCATATCCTTCGCTTGTGATCAATGTTCCTGCTAAGATCCTTCTTTTTACTTCTCTTCCGAAACCTTCCGTTCTTGCCTTCTTGACCCTCTCAAAATAATTTCCCTCATTATTGCTTAAACCGTATTTCAATCCGTCGTACCTTGATAGATTTGATGCCGCTTCAGCATTGGCTAAAATGTGATATAAAGGTAAGGAATATTCCAAAAATGGAGGAAAGATGCTTACAACTTCATAATTCATCTTATTTAATTCTGAAATAAGTTTTTTGTATGAATTTTCTATTTCTTTGGAAATGGGAGTATCACTGAAGTCATGTATAACACCTATTATTTTTCTTTCTCCTTCATATGAATCAAAATCATATTCGGCAAGATGCTTTAGTTCTCTATCAAGATATGATGAAAGATCATGTGGATCCTTACCGTTCATGACCGCTGCACTTTTTGCTATATCACCGACATTATTTCCTATAATGCCGATCTGGTCCAACGATGATGAAAATGCCACCAATCCGCGCCTTGAAAATACTCCATAGGTCGGTTTATATCCCACAGCACCGCAAAACGCAGCCGGTTGTCGGATGGAACCACCGGTATCACTTCCAAGTGCAATGGATGCGATGCCTGTAATAATGGATGCAGCGGCTCCGCCTGAACTTCCACCTGCAACGAATTTTGGATCTATTGGATTCTTCGTGGGTCCGTAAATGGAATATTCCGTGGAAGATCCCATGGCAAATTCATCCATATTGGTTCTTCCCACAATAAATGCACCCTCACCCAATAACTTTTCCACAACATAAGCGGAATATGGAGCCCTATAATTTTTCAAAATATTTGATGCACAACTTGCAATATGGTTCTTATAAAAAATATTATCCTTAATTGTAATTGGAACATTTTCTAATAACCCACCATTAGGATTCTTATCATAATTGAATTTTTCTATGAGTATATTAAATTTTGAATTGTTCTTTTTAATATTTTCATTGATATGTTTACTTATACTTTTAAAACTCTTTTCCTTAATGCCGTCAAAGGTAATTCTATTCATCATTATTACCTGAAACAGGAGGTGACAATAGTTGGTCGTCCCTTTTATGCGGAAATTTTTCAATGATCTGCTCAGAGTCACACTCATATTTTTTAGTAGATGAAAATTGATTTATTACCTGATGAAATATCATTCTCTCGTCCTTCATGGGAAAATCCACATTGGAAATGGTCTCGATCATCGCCATTATTTCTCCAAAATCCTTGAGAAGTGACTCTTCCTCACCGGGATCATGATCGAGTTTTGCAAGATCACACATTTTGTCAAGTAATTTTTTATCTATCCTTAATTTCTTCATAAACCTCCACTGGGGTAAATGGAACCTTGTATAAACGGGTCCCGATAGCATTATAGATAGCATTCCCTATGGTAGGAGCAATACCCATAAGGGGCATCTCTCCCATACCCTTTGCACCGAATGGACCTTCCTTGAATTTTTTTTCAACGATCACAGGATGAAGTTCACCCACATCCAAGATCGTAGGTATTGTATATGTTGAAAATGAATTGGTCAATATTTTGCCTTTTGAAAGAACGGTGTTCTCAAACAAAGCATAACCGATGCCCTGAACATTCCCGCCTTCTATCTGCCCCTCTGCAAGTTGAGGATTGATAACATTTCCGAACTCTTCTGAGGAAAAAAGATCAATAACCTGCGTTCTGTATGTTCTAAGGTCAATTTCAACCTCCACAAAATTCGTTACATAAGAATATGTCACATAAGCATCACCTTGACCGTCCTTTATATCATAAGTGGTCTCCGGCGGTAAATACCAGGATGCTTCTATCATCTTCACTCTTCCCAACCATGCTTTCATTGCAAGTTCGGTAAAGGACATAAGCTTTTTACCGTTCTTATAAACATTATTGTTCTTGAATTCAATATTTTTCATGGAATTTATAATCTTTTCTTTGAACATGAATTCCGTTAAGTTCTTTTTTAAGCGTTTTACTGCAACTTTAATTGCATTACCGGAAATAAAAGTAGCTCTTGACGCTACGGTAGGTCCCGAATCAGAGACCTTTTCAGTGGATATCCTCGTTGCATGTACCTTTTCGAATGAAATACCAAAGCTTTCTGCCGTAATCTGTGATAGAACAGTGTACATACCCTGCCCCATTTCTGTAGTCCCAACGGAGAACTGAACAGATCCATCCTTAAATAGAGAGACCAAGGCACTTCCCTTTTGCAATGGACCGCCTCGCGCACCCAGACCTACGCCATAAAATAATGATGCGACACCGACACCTCTTTTTAAATTTTTATGTTTTTTATTGAATTTTTCAGTGTTCTTTTTCCTTTCACTGTAATTAAAACTCTTTTTTCCCTTCTTTATGGTATCCAAGATCCCGATACTTTCTTTCAACACCTGTCCGGTGGATGTAATACTACCCTTTTTAAAACAGTTCTTTTCCCTTATTTTTACCGGATCCAGACCCAATTTTTCAGCAGCAATATCCATTTGTGTTTCTGCAGCAAAGATTATCTGAGGTGTGCCGAATCCGCGATAAGCACCGGATGGAACCTTATTTGTAGCCATGGCATAACCGTTTATTCTCACATTCCCGCAGTCATACGGACCTATGGCATGTATTACACCTCTCCATAGGACAATAGGGGACAATGTGGAATATGCGCCTCCGTCAAGATAATAATCAATATCTACACCAACGAGTTTACCATCCTTATCAAAAGCCGATCTGTACTTTGTATATGAAGGATGTCTTTTGCTCATGGTCTCAATATCCTCTTCCCGGGATAGGGTAAACTTAATAGGTCTTTTTGTCTTTTTTGAGAGTAATGCGGCGATCTCACCGATGATACTCGGAACATCTTCTTTACCGCCGAAAGCACCGCCGGTGGTCATTAATTTTACACTGACCTTACTATAATCGGTACCCAATACGGTTGCGACACCTTCCTGAACATAAAAGGGACATTGCATTGAACCGTAAAGGGTCATTATGCCGTTCATCTCTTCCAATGCTACCATTCCCTGTGTTTCCAAATAAGCATGCTCCTGATAATTGGTTTCATATTCGTTCTCAATTATAAGATGTGCTTTTTTAAATATTTTATCCACTTTTCCCCTTTCGATGGGATAGTATTGCAGAATATTGTCCTTATACTCAGGATTCACCGCTTTTTTGCTCTTTAAGCTCTCTTTTATTGACAGTACCGGTTTTCGTTCCTTTACCGTAAGTTCAATGAGAGATATTGCTTTTTTTATAATTTCTTTACTCTCACCTGCAATAAGACAAATCGGTTCGCCAACATATCTTATTTCTTTTTCCACCAAAAGCGGTTGATCATTGAATACCACGGGCACAAGATTCTTTCCGGGAATATCTTTATAGGTAAGTATGGTAACGATACCTTTGACCTTTTTCGCTTTGGTAATATCCAATTTTATAATGGTTCCCGAAGCAATAGGAGATCTGAACACGCCGGCATAGAGCATACCGGGGAATTTGATATCATCTACATATAGAGATGTTCCCCTGGCTTTTTCTTCTGCATCAATTCGTTTTACCGATCTTCCAACACTTTTAATGTTTTCTTTTTTCATCCTCTAATAACTCCAATACATTACCGTATTTTCCTGTCAAATAAGGTTTTAATCCCTTCATTGAACAGAATTTTCCGCACATCGTGCAAACATCCTCATCCTCGGGCTGTGATTCTCCGCGCATTTTACTGAATTTGTCAGGATCAATGGCTAAACGCTGCATCTCCTTCCAATCAAGGGATATTCTTGCTTTTGCCATATCATGGTCCCATTTCCTGGAATCTTTCCTTTTGACCATATCCCCAACATGAGCTGCTATCCTGGTGGCAATAACACCTTCTCTAACATCCTCCAATCTCGGAAGCCGGATATGCTCTGCTGGTGTTACATAACATAAAAAGTCAACACCCGCGGCTGCTGCGATACTTCCGCCGATTGCGGAAGTAATATGGTCATATCCCGGTGCAATATCCGTAACAACAGGACCCAATACATAGAAAGGTGCATTATAACAAAGCTTCTTTTCAAGCTGAACATTCATTTCCACTTCATCCAGCGGTATATGCCCCGGACCTTCTATGATCACCTGAACATCTTTTGCCCATGCTTTTTTTGTCAATTCCCCCAATATTATCAATTCTTCGACCTGGGGTTTATCCGTAGAATCTTCAGTACAACCGGGGCGAAGTCCGTCACCCAATGATAGGGTAACATCATATTCCCTTGCCATATCGAGTATTTCATCAAAATGAGTATATATGGGATTTTCCTTTCTATTTTTCATCATCCAGCCGGTGAGGAACCAGCCGCCTCTTGAGACAATAAGGTTCAAGCGTTCCTGCATTACCAACTGCTTGATAACATTTCTTGTAACTCCTGCATGAATAGTAATAAAATCGACTCCGTCCTTAATATGTTTAAATATGCCTTCAAGTATCTCCTTTTCAGTCATTTCGGGAATTGATTTTCCATTTTCCACAGCAGTTACCGCTGCCTGGTATATTGGTACCGTTCCAACCGCAATAGAAGAATTTTTAATGACCAGACGCCTCATCTTATCAATGTCACCGCCTGTTGAAAGATCCATAACAGCATGAGCACCCGCTTCAATAGAGACCTTCAATTTCTTTAATTCATACCCATAATCCACCGCATCAGATGAAGTTCCTATATTTGCGTTCACTTTGGTTAAAAGACCGGCGCCAACGCCCATATATTTTTCTCTTTTGTGTAATTTATTTGCAGGAATTGCAATAGTACCCGTTTTAAGGCCATTAAGTAAGAATTCCCCGGAAATGTTCTCTTGAGCAATTACGCTCTCCATTTCCTTGGATATGGTTCCCTTTTTTGCCAATTCTATTTGAGTCATATTTACTCCTTTGTTATTTTAATAATATTTTCGTTTTTTGTCAAATTTTTTTCATTAAAAAGTAATATATCTATAATGTCTTTTTTAAATAATTCCAATTGTAGTTTCTCATTATCCTTATTGTACTGGGAAATAAGCCGAATATTCGGGTGTTCGATCTTTAATTTTTCAATATGCTTAAGTTCTTTCAAGATATGATCCATACCATTTTCAATAAAAACCATATGCTGTAAATCCGATTGTAGAAGAGTTGACCCGAAAATAAAGTGATCCTTCAAATTAATTACGAGTTCTTTCATTGGTAATTTTGAGGTCAGCAGAATACCTGATACCCGAGTTATAAGACCGATCTTAATACTATCTTCAATATAGATATAGCCATCATAATGCCTTTGCAACCTTGTGATCATTTCTATAAATTTCTCTTCATCACCTAAAGAACAGCACTTTACAATCCTTATATTATTACTTTTTATATGTGAAATAGCGCTTTCAAGATCATCATTGGGGTTTATGGCAAATCCAATATGCGATCTATAGAATTCCGGTTCTTTTCTCTTTAATATAATTGCAACTTCTCTTTCAAAATCATAAAATTCATAGCGTAATTTCTCGATCTTTCTTGCTTCATTGGGAAATATGGTCTTTAAATACTCTTCCACTACACGAAGACCTTCTTTTACTCTTCCGGCATTGGTCAAGAATATCTCTTCGATACCGCTTCTTACCAATTCATCGTCACTTTTTATCTCAGTTCCAACATCTCTGACGATATCCCGCGATAAGTAAAGTTCAATATTATCATATGTTTTTTTTAATATCTTTACTATATCATGGCGTATATGCTTCGTGAATTTAGTTTTTTCCAGATCATTTAGATAGAATCTGAATAGCTCTTCAATTACCCGCAACCCCTCTGTGATACGGTTCATATTCGCATCAATGATCCTGGCTATTGAACCCTTCATCAGACCCTCCAATTTTTCATTTGAAAATATTCATCTGGGCGTTCAAGGGATATATGAGAAAAAGTAGGTATCACGGACATCACCCTCTCGTTCTGTATAAGGGTAATATTGAACATAAATTCCCGCGATTTCTCAATATTTATAATGTCAAATGGAATTTTCATTTCAATGATCTCATCCATAGCAAATACTATTTTATCCGTCATTTCATCATTAATAAATACATTATCATTGGCAAGATCAATGTCAATTCTTCTTATTTTATCCTTAAAGACAGAAATAGCCAATTTGTCAAAATTGATCTGAGAAAAATCAAGGCGTAAGTAAAGATTTTCCATATCAAAACCAAAGAACACTTTTTTTATGCTCAAATGTGTTTCCTTCATGGTCCCGCTAATATTTTTCGTATCAAGAAAACCTGCATAGACCCATTCGTAAAAATTATCATCCACACCGTTTATCAAGGGTTCGATAAACCTTACCGGTTGTCTGTAATATATACTTTCATGCGCCTTCTGCAGGGGTATATCAAGATCAATGTTCAAATTCAATTTACCAATACTTATGAAATCTTTAATATGTGTTCTATATAAATAGTCAAAGTTCTTTTCATTATCAGTCCCGTAAAAGGTATCGTACCACCAATTCCAATCGGAACCTTCAATGGCATACAGTTCTTTTTTCAATAAAGGGTTCTTTTCCAACTCGTCATCTGTCACACTATTTCTGATGATAGAAAGCATTTCCCAAGATCTGTTTTTTCCCTCGCTGCCTATCCATAAAGGAAAACCTACATCTATCCAGCTTCCGGGGATAAAACGGTCTAAATTCCCATGCTGAAAATTATTATTTGCCGCTTTTAGTGTATATGTTCTATAATTTTCATTTTTCAATTGATCAAAAAGTGTATTTAAAAAATCCAAACCATTATTATTAAAATATTCCCAGGCATTTTCGCCGTCCATTATGATGATCGTAAGTCCGTCCTCTGAAGATACGGTGTTCAAGAGCATATTTGATGCATCCTGTGCGTCCGAATACCTGTATTTAAAAGCAATACTATCAGAAAGTTCGCGATTCCTGAAAAAAATCGGCATACCGTTAAAATCGTAAAGTCCCGATCTTATATCATTTCTGTTTATGAGCTCCCTTAAAACCCTTTCATCGCTACCGACATATTCAATACCCATATCTCTAAGCATATTTATACTGTTTTCATCAAGAGACCCTTCAGAAGGCCACATGCCCCTGATATCCAAATCGTGTTTGTGAGAATATTTCAATGCCATATCCACCTGATCGCGGGCATCTTTAGGATATGAGAACCTCATTTTCGGTTTCATTATATTCAATGATGAAACACAATCCGTGTCCATCAATAATGGTAAAATAGGGTGATAATATGGAGAAAAAGTGAATTCTATATTCTCCCTTTCCTTTAATTCCTCAATAAGAGGGAAAAAATTAGCTAAAATACCCTCAATAATGGACCACAATTTGTTCTTATCCTCATTGGTGAAATGTGGTCTTAGCGGAATATCCTTTAAAAAAGGATCTTCACTTTTTACAATAGGATCTATCCAGGAGTAAAAAAATAAAAATTGAAGGTCCAAAAGATCTTCATTTGAAAAAGAACTCTTCCTATGTTTTTTATCGAATAATTG
>JAGGYO010000344.1 GCA_021162505.1 bacterium | reverse complement strand
TTTTCTCCCAGAAAAAATAAATCATTTGCATTTGATGATTATTTAAGATTGTATTTTGCTGATTATAAAGGTATGAGATGAAAAAATATTTATTTAGAATAAATTACCTTAATTATTTTTTACGATAGTTAAGCTTTAAGGTGTAAAACTTAACTATGGGTATTTTTAGTAAAGATTAATTTTGATTTTTTAATATAGGAGGTTCTAATGGTAAAAAAGAAAACCACAAAGACACCAGCAACGAAGAAGCCTGCAAAAAAGAGGGTTACAAAGGAGCAGGTAAAGAAAGAGAGAAGCCCTGCAAAGGTTAAAAAGGTAATAAAGCAGAAAGGACACCCCAGCGGAAAATTACCTAAAGGAAAAGAACTTCATCATGTAAAACCTGTTTCCGAAGGTGGAAAAACAACTGAAAAAAACACAAGAGTTGTTACAAAAAAGAAGCATATACAAATCCATAAAAATCGGAGAAAAAAGGGAAAGGTATAACAAATATTGATGCAGAAATTATTGACAGGGCAAATCCGGGTAACCGTAGGGGCGGTTCGTGAACCGCCCGCATAGGAGAAAAAAATGAATAGTGAAAACAAAGAAGGTCGTTCACGAACGACCCGTACGAATGCAAAATATCAATTTCAAAATGGAAAGAATTATAAACAATAAACCCGTAGGGGCGGTTCGTGAACCGCCCGCATCAAAAGAAAACAATGCAATGAAAAATAATAAACCCGTAGGGGCGGTTCGTGAACCGCCCGCATAAGAGAGAAAAATGAAGAATAAAAACAAAAAAGGTCGTTCACGAACGACCCCTACGAATGTAAAACAAATATAAAATAAGGAGAATACTATGAATGGTAAACCCGATATGAGAGAAGCACATATTTCGCAGATTCCTGCAATAAAATTGCTCATAAATCTTGATTATAAATTTCTTACACAAGCGGAAACCTTTATTGAAAGAAAAGAAAAATCTTCCAATGTAATATTGGAAAATATTTTAGAAAAAAAGCTAAGACAATTGAATAAAATCAATTATAAAGACGATACCTATGATTTTTCCAATGCAAATATCAATGCTGCAATTAATGCCATAAAAAATGTGCGGGAAGAGGGTTTGATAAAAACCAATGAAACGGTTTATGATCTATTGCTTTTAGGTAAGAGCTTTGAAGAAAATATTCAGGGAAATATAAGGAGCTTCACTATAAAGTATATTGATTGGGAAAATATTTCAAATAATGATTTTCACATTGCAGCAGAATATGAAATTGAAAAAAATGATAATAAGGGACATCGAAGACCGGATATAATTCTATTTGTTAATGGAATTCCCTTTTCTATTATTGAATGTAAAAATACCGAAACGGATATTTCACAAGCAATTTCCCAGCATTTGAGGAATCAGAACAATGAAAATATTCCGAAATTGTACTATTATTCTCAAATTTTACTTGCAATGAATAAAAATAATGTTAAATACGGAACCACGGGAACAGAAGAAAGATATTGGTCTGTTTGGAAAGATAAAATTTCCGAGGATAAACTGGAGAATTTAGTTAATAAAAAATTAGCGGATGATGTAAAAGAAAAGCTTTTTTCAGATGATTTTAAATATGTCAAAGGGTATTATGATAAAACAGATGAAATGCAAAGGCAGATCACTTCACAAGATAAAGCGATTTACTCTTTGTTGGAACCGTCCCGTCTCCTTGAGTTGACAAGAAATTTTGTTGTTTATGATCTTGGTATAAAAAAAATAGCTCGATACCAGCAGTATTTTGCCGTTAAAAAGACATTGGAAAGGATAAGGGAATTTGATGGTAATAAAAGAAAAGGCGGAGTGATTTGGCATACACAAGGGAGTGGTAAATCCTTAACAATGGTAATGCTTGCAAAATCACTTGCACTTGATGCGGATATTCAAAACCCAAGGGTGATCATTGTAACGGACAGGACAAATCTTGATAAACAGATCAAGAAAACATTTTTTTCATGCGGGATGGAACCTGTTAGGGCAAGATCCGGAGAACATTTGTTGCAGATGATAGAAGAAAATAAAAGATCGATCATTACAACGGTAATAAATAAATTCCACGCAGCTCTCAATAAGAGAGAATATATTGAAAATGATAAAAATATCTTTGTACTTGTTGATGAAAGCCATCGAAGTCAATATGGCGAATTTAATGTGATGATGCAAAAAATCATGCCTAATGCCTGTTATATTGGTTTCACCGGAACGCCATTAATGAAAAATGAAAAGAATACTGCAATGAAATTCGGTGGATTTATACATAAATACACTATTGATCAAGCGGTGCGGGATAAGGCGGTAGTTCCTCTTTTATATGAGGCAAGACATGCCTTAAAGAATGTACAAAAGGATCCCATTGATTTGTGGTTTGATAGGGTTTGTGAAAATCTTAGTATTGAACAAAAGGCGGATTTAAAAAGAAAGTTCGCAAGGATAGAAAAAATAAATCAATCGGATCAAGTGATAAAATTAATTGCTTACGATATAAGCTATCATTATAAAAATAATTGGCAGGGTACGGGATTTAAGGCACAGCTTGCCACGAAATCAAAGATTGAAGCCATAAAATTTAAAAATTTTCTGGATGAGATAGGAATGATAACTTCCGAGGTAGTAATTTCCGCACCTGATACAAGAGAGGGTTATGATAAGGTTGATCCAGATACCAATGACATGGTAATTAAGTTCTGGAAAAATATGATGGAACGCTTCGGAAATGAAGAGAAATACAATAATGACATTATCGATGCCTTTAAAACTGAAAATAGGGATCCGGAATTGATCATTGTAGTTGATAAGCTCTTAACCGGCTTTGATGCACCTCGAAACACCATTCTTTATTTGGTAAAGCAATTAAAAGAGCATAATTTATTACAGGCGATTGCAAGGGTAAATAGAATATTTGAAGGTAAAGATTATGGTTATATTGTTGATTATCAGGGATTATTGGGTGAATTGGACCAAGCCTTAACGACATATAGTGCATTGGAAAAATTTGAGGAAACAGATCTTGAAGGGGCAATTTATAATATTGAAAAGGAGATAAATAATTTACCGCAAAGACATTCTGATCTCTGGGCGGTCTTTAAAGAGATCCAAAATAAATATGATGAAGAAGAGTATGAAAAATTATTATTTGATAAGGAGAAAAGGGATAATTTTTATCGGCGGCTGTCTGATTATTCAAGATGTTTAAGCATTGCCTTGTCATCAGTAAAATTTTTTAATAAGACATCAAAAAAACTTATAAAAAAATATAAAGATGATCTAAAATTCTTTCAAAAATTAAGAATTGCCGTAAAAAGAAGATATGCGGAGAGCATTGATAATAAAGAATACGAAAGAAAGATACAGAAATTACTGGACACCTATATAACATCTGAAAAAATAATAACTCTTGTTAATCCTATTAATATCATGGATAAAGAGAAGTTCAAAATAGAGGTTGAAAAGGTTACGAACAAAACATCAAAGGCGGACATGATCGCCCATATGGCAAAAAAAATAGCTCAGGAGAAAAAAGAAGAAGATCCTGTTTTTTATGAGAAATTTTCAAAATTAATTGAAGATGTTATTAATCAATATAGGCAGAAAAGAATTGACGAAGCGGAATATTTAAAGAGAGCCAATGAATTGTATGACAATGTTATTGAAAGAAAAGATCCAAATATGCCGACGGTTCTTGAGAAAGAGGATGTTGCCAAGGCATTTTACGGTATTGTAAACAAAATTTTAATGGAAAAAGGATTGAATATTGAAAAGGAAAAAGTAGCAAAAATTGCCATTGATATAAATAAACTCATTGAAAAAAATATTGTTGTTGACTGGTATATGAAAATTGATATACAAAACCGAATGAAAAACGACATTGAGGATTATCTTCTTGATACAATGAAAATAAACATAGATTTTGATACCTTGGATAAGATTTTGGAAAATGTTATCCATATTGCGAAAAAGAGGTATGTTTATTGATGAAAAGGCAATTTATTTTTGGGAAACATTTAATTGAGTATAACCTTGTATTTAAGAATATAAAATATTTAAGGATCAATATTTCGCATGATCTCAATATTGAAGTAAATGCACCCTTTAAAACAATAGAAAAAGAAGTAGAGAAATTCATAGAAAAAAAAGCATCTTGGATAATTAGGACATTGGATTATTTCGAACAATTTCATCCGTTGTCCTCTCCTAAAGAATATATTAGCGGTGAAACGCATTACTATTTAGGAAGGCAATATAGATTGAAGGTTATTAAAGACGAAAAGGATGAAGTAAAACTAAAATCGGGTTATTTCTTTGTTAGAAGCAAAAATAAATCAAAAGAAAATGTGAAAAAAAATCTGGATCAATGGTATAATTTACGAGCAAAAAGAAAGTTCAAAGAATTATTAGAAAAGTGGTATAAAAAATTAGCAAAGTACGGGATTCCAAAACCGGATATTAAAATGCGAAGAATGAAAAAGAGATGGGGAAGTTGTAATATAGAAAAGAAAACTATCTTATTAAACACATTTTTAATAACCCGTTCAACCTACGCCATTGAATATATTATTGTACACGAACTTTCTCATTTAAAATATCCCGGACATAATAAGAAATTCTATGCTTTTTTGGACATTGTTCTTCCGGATTGGAAAGTACGCAGGAAAAAATTAGAAAGCTAAAAAAAGATTTAATTTTTCATTGAAAAAATCCGTATTTTTGATATAATAAATCAATATGATTGCTGGAAAGATATGAAACTGACTATTTATAAGGAATACGGCTTCTGCTGGGGTGTTAAACGAGCTGTTGAAAAAGCCGAGGGAGTACTTAAAGACAAAAAAAGTGGATATATATTAGGCGAAATAATACACAATCCATTGACAAATAAAAGGTTGTCTAAAAAGGGCTTGAAAATAGTGAACTCTGTGGAAGAGGTCCCCCCTGGTTCGGATTTTTTCTATCCCTCACATGGTATCTCAAAAGGTAATGAAAAGATAGCAAAGGATAGAAAACTAAAAAAACATTCTCTTGTTTGTCCCTTTGTAATAAATATAGAAAAACTTGCAAGAGAATATGAAAAAAAGGGTTATGATATTGTGGTTTATGGGGATAAAGATCATACAGAGATAAAGAGCTTGATCTCGAGAGTGAAAAATTACCATATTGTAATGACAAAATCTGACATTGGGAAATTACCGAAATTAAAAAAAATATTGTTCATATCACAATCAACGCAAAATAAGGAAAAATATTATGAACTGTTCACAGAACTTTCTAAAAAAGCGAATTGGGAAGAATTGGTGGGGAAATTTACCATTTGTAATATTACTTTTGAAAGGCAGGACTGGCTTATGGAACATATTGAAAAATTTGATTATTTCATTGTGATGGGTGGTTTAAATTCATCAAATACAAGAAAATTATACGAAATTATAGAAAACTTCAAGAAAGACGGTATCTTTATTGAGGAATACTCAGATAAAATTTGGGATAAGTTGAAAAAATACGAAAATATTGCAATAATTTCAGGAACATCTACTCCTAAGGATGTTGTTGATGATTGTGTAGAAAAGATCAAGGGGAGGGTCGAGAAAAATGGAAATAAAATTAATATCAATTACGCCTAATGCTGAAAAGATCATAGAAGAAGCTGCACGAACTTCTTATCTTTCATTCAATAGGCAAGGTGAAGATATTACCGCTTCATTTATAAAAATGTTAATAAAGAATGGTCATCATTCTGTTCTTGAGCATGCTTATGCGTCATTTAGAATAAAGGGAATTTCTCGCGCTACCACGCATCAACTGGTGAGACATCGGTTGGCTTCCTTTACCCAACAGTCTCAAAGATATGTGGATGAGACCAACTTCCATTATGTCATTCCACAATCTATTGAAAAAGATGAAGAGGCAAAAAAACTGTTTCTGAAGACCATGGAAAATGTGAAAGAAGTTTATATTAAATTGCGTTCAATGAAAATAAGAAAAGAAGATGCAAGATATGTATTACCCAATGCCATTGAATCGGAGATCGTGATCTCTGCCAATCTGAGAGAATATAGAAGAATCTTCGAATTACGCTGTGAAAAGAAAGCTCAATGGGAAATTAGAAAAATGGCAATTATTATGTTTGAAATATTAAAAAACGAATGTCCGAATGTATTTTATGATATGAATATAGATTATGAAAAAAACATTCTTATTAAGGAGTAATAGATGAAAATATTGGTTTTAAATTGCGGCAGTTCATCAATAAAGTTCCAGGTATTGAAGATGCCTGAAGAAAAATTATTGATAAAAGGCGTTATTGAACGCATAGGTGAAGAAAATTCTATCATCGAAAGTAAAAATGAATACCATAAAATGAAACTCAATGAACCCGTTTTGAACCATGAAAAGGGGATAGAAAAAGTATTGTCCTTGATAATAAAACCGGAGTTCAAGGTAATGAATGATATTAAGGAAATTGGCGCTATTGGGCATCGTGTGGTTCACGGCGGAGAAGAATTTTCAGATTCTGTTATTATTAATGAAAAAGTAATAGATGTGATCAAGTCCACCATTCCTTTGGCTCCTCTTCATAATCCCGCTAATCTTAAAGGCATATTGGCTTGTAGAAGCGAACTTCCCGGGATACCTCAAATAGCGGTTTTTGATACTGCTTTTCATCAAACATTACCGGATTATGCCTTTAGATATGCAATACCCAAAACATATTATGAAAGGCATAAGATTCGCCGATACGGTTTTCACGGAACATCCCATAAGTATGTCGCTGGTATTGGTGCCGAAATATTGAGAAAGGACATAAAAGATACAAAATTAATAACAGCTCATTTGGGAAATGGCGCGAGCATAAGCGCTATTCAAGGTGGAAATTCCATCGATACTTCAATGGGTTTCACCCCGCTGGAAGGGTTGATCATGGGGACAAGATCAGGTGATCTGGATCCTGCAATTTTAATTTTCTTAGAAAAAAATGAAAATTTATCCGCTGATGATATTGATCAATTATTAAATAAAAGATCCGGAGTATTAGGATTATTCGGGCAGAATGATATGCGTATTTTAGAAGAAAAATACTATGCAGGGGATGCACTTGCTATTTTTGTAATGACCCTCTATGCCTATAGATTGGTCAAATATATAGGGGCATATAATGCTGTTTTAGGCGGTGCCGATGCGCTTATCTATACAGCTGGTGTGGGAGAGAACACTCCGCCTTTACGAGAATTGGTAGCAAAATTTTTAGCACATATGGGATTATCAATAAATAATGAGTTGAATAACAAGGTTATTCGGTATGGTGAACCCGTTGATATAAGCGGAAAAGATAGTAAAATAAAAACCCTGGTAATCCCTACAAATGAAGAATTGGCTATTGCCAGGGATACTTGTATATTAATAAGGAGTTAATTATGAAAAGAAGTTCTTCCTTTATGATGATCGTTACTCTTTTTTTATTGTTTCCTTTTGTTTCTTGTGAACAGGGGGGAATGTCTTCCAAGAATGCAAATGAAAAAATTTCAATTTCCGTCCCTGAGGTCGTTTTTGATTCACTTAACTATGACGGCGGAGAAGTCGTAGAAGGAGCGAAAGTCGCACACATTTTTAAATTTGTCAATAAAGGCAAAAAAGTGTTGACCATCAGTGTCCGTTCAACTTGCGGCTGCACGGTTGCAAAACTTGCGAAAAAAGAATATGCCCCCGGTGAATCCGGTGAAGTTAATGTTGTCTTCAATTCTCATGGTTATTCAAAAAATGTTACAAAGCGAATTATCGTTACCACTAATGATCCGCTGAAGTCAAAAATATATTTGACAATTAAAACTTTTGTGAAAAAATATATTGAAGTATCACCGGGTTTAATAAATTTTCAGGATGTAACCTATAATTCTAAAAAGACCGTTTCCGTATTTTTCAAAGGCATCGTTGAAAAGAATTTCAGAATCACGGGTATTGATATTCCAGCACAGATGAAGGAATCAGTATCATATAAGATAAAAAAGATGTCAAACGAGAACTCAATATACAAAGTTGATTTCACCCTGGCTCCGAAGAATGCAGATATTAGATCATTCGGATATTCTCTCATCATTCACACGGATTCCAAGCAATTACCAAATATTCCTATACAGATGAGAGGTACTATTACGGGTCCTATTCAGTATTACCCGCAAGCAATAAGCTCCTATACGGAAAGAGAGAGAAATTTTGCCTATACGGTCAACTTTACATCAAAAGATTATTTTACAATTAAGAAAGCCTCATTTGATTTTGGAAAAAGTGATAGTTATGGTATCAAGGTGAATACGGTAAAACAGGGTTATATCTATACTATTACCGTTTATTCAAAATATCCCGTTCGAGCAGGGATACATGGTAAACTAAATGTTACTACGAGTATTCCTGTACAAAACCGTGTTTCATTACAATTGAATATTAAGGTAAAATAATTGAGTTTTGTACATCTACATCTTCATACTGAATTTTCCATGCTTGACGGTTTGACGAAAATCAAACCTCTTGCGGAACATTTGAAGAAAAATAACTTTTCTTCGTGTGCTATTACCGATCACGGAAATCTTTTTGGTATATTGAAATTTTATCACACCATGAAAGAAAATGGGATCAAGCCCATTTTGGGTTCTGAAATGTATCTGAACCATGAAGATAGTAGATTTCCAAAGATATCAAATTTCCATTTGACCCTTCTTGCTAAGGATTATGAGGGCTTAAAAAACCTTTTTAAGCTTTCTTCGCTTTCTTTTACGAGGGATGATAAAAAGCATTTTTATAAGAAGCCGCGGATCACTTTTGAGGATCTAAAAAACTATAATAAAGGCCTGATCGCTATGTCCGCCTGTCTTGCCGGGTCTCTATCGCAATTATTACTTCGCGGAAAAAGCGATATTGCATTGGAATATATTAAAGAAAAATTTCTACCTTTATTTGGAGAGGATTTTTATATTGAAGTGATGCGTCATGGGATTGAAGATGAAGAAAAGGTCATTCCTGGGCTCATTGAACTTTCAAAAGAGACAGGGGTGCCTTTGGTGGCTACAAATGATTCTCACTATATAAAAAAGGAAGATGGTCCATTTCAAAATATATTACTGGCATTGCAGATGAAGGATAATTTTTATGATGAATTCTCGCGCTTACCGCAAGATGTATCAAAGGAAGAGGTATTAAAAAAAGTATCAAATTATAGTAAATCTTTGGGACCTTCACATGAATTCTATGTTAAAACGGAAGAGGAGATGCTGGAAACATTCAAGGATATTCCTCAGGCAGTACACGAAACCGAAAAAGTTGCAAATAAAACCAATTTAGAAATACCTCAAAGAAGAGTTTGGGCTATGCCTCATTACGAACTATCAGATGAATATAAAGGAATACCTAGGACCGAAGGTTATGAAAAAGCTTTAAGAGAAATATGTGAAAAGAACTTTGAGATGAAATATTCGGATTTCAGTAAGGAGGAAAAGGATAGTGTTCGGACGCGTTTCGAATATGAGTTTAAGATCATTGCTGAAAAAAAGTTTGCGCAATACTTTCTCATTGTTAGAGATATTATCCTTTGGGCGAAAAGTCACGATATACCCATTGGACCCGGCAGGGGATCTGTTGTTGGGTCCGTTGTGGCTTATCTTTCAGATCTGACATCAGTGGAACCAACCCGGTATGGTCTTCTCTTTGAAAGATTCTTGAACCCCGATAGGAGCAATATTCCTGATGTTGATATTGATGTTTGCAAGAGGAACAGGGATAAACTCATTGCTTATATTAAGGAAAAGTACAATGGAGGTAAAGAAGATATTTTATCTCAAAAAGTTTGTCAGATCATCACCTTTAATGTTCTTCAGACCAAAGCTGCTATTCGTGATACGGGCAGGGTGTTATCCATCCCCCTTACTGCTGTTGGGGAGGTTTCCAAACTTATCACTAATACAAAGGAAAGTTCTCTTGAGGGTGCTATATCTGTTGATCCCAATATAAATCAATATTTTGAAAAGAACGGGATTACAAAATTATGGCAGGAAGCAGCATTAAAATTAAACAAGGTCATAAGAAATAAAAGTATACATGCTGCGGGGGTGGTTATATCGGATAAACCCTTGGTTGAATATGCACCACTTTATTTCACTAAGGATAGTGAGGTAATTGCACAGTATGAAATGGCTGATATTGAATTGGCACACTTGGTCAAATGGGATATTCTGGGGCTGAAAACCTTAACGGTAATAGCTGATGCGGAGAAAATTATTAGAAAGGTCGTAAAGGACTTTGATATTGAAAAAGTTCCGTTAGATGATAGTAAAACTTATGAAATGATCTCCGCAGGGGATGTTCAGGGTGTATTTCAAATTGAATCCTCGCCCGGCATGGGGATCTTAATGAAAAACCTGCAGCCGAAGAAGATGGATGATCTCATCGGCGGAATCTCATTGTATCGTCCTGGTCCTTTGAACGCTGGTTTGATGGATGATTATATTAGAAACAAAAAAATGTGGGAAGAGGGTCGCAGTGAAGAAGTTAAAAAAGCTATGAACTTTGACCTTGGAGATATTCTGGATGATGCCTATGGTACTATGATATATCAAGAACATATTATGAGAATAGCTCAAAAGCTTTCCGATTTTTCCCCTGGTGATGCTGATCTATTGAGAAAAGCGGTTGCCAAGAAAAAAGGTGATCTCATATTGAAGATGAAACAACAGTTTATTGATGGTGCAGTGAAGAATAAGAATAAAAAAGCGGATGTTGAAAAATTGTGGCATCAGATCGAGAAATTTGCAGAATATGCTTTCAATAAGTCCCATTCAACCGCTTATGCTCATCTGACATATTGGACTGCATATCTGAAAGCAAATTATCCAGTTGAATTTTTTACTTCATTGTTTAATAATGAGATTGATTTTGAAAAAGGGAAAGTTTACTTTGAAAATGTCTTTCAACATAAAATAAAAATACTTCCACCCGCTATAAATAGAAGTTACGAAAATTTTACACCGGAATCAGGAAATATAAGGTACGGTTTTGATAAAATCAAGGGCGTTAATTCCAAATTTGTTATTGATATTGTAAAAGAGAAAACAGAAAATGGTCCTTTTAAGAATATATTTGATTTTATTAAAAGGGTTTCTCATAAGAATCTCAATAAGGGAACATTGGAAATATTAATAAAAGTTGGTGTTTTCGATGAACTTCATGAAAATAGAGCAGCTCTATATGATGCTATAGAAAATATAATCCTTTACGGAAAGAAGTTAAAGGATGAAGAGAGCAATGGTATGGGTAATCTCTTTTTAGGAGCAAAGGTCAATATTGATATCTATGAGAACTTAAAACATCTAAGGGATCTGGAGGATTTTGATAAAAAGGAACGATTACGCTTCGAAAAAGAATATTTAGGATATTACTTCTCTTCCCATCCGCTGGTTAATATGGAGTATTTTTATGATATTTTTCCGTTGTTTAATTCAAGAGATATAAGAAATGTTGAAAGTGGTTATACAATGGGAGTTATTACCGATGTTAAAAAAAGATTTACAAAAAGAGACAAACGATCCTACCTAATATTGACCGTAGAAGATCTTTTAGGCTCTGCACCGGTGAGTATTTATAGCAAACAATACGAGGCTTTCACGAAAAAAGAAGGTCGGGATATTTATGACCATTTTAGTGAAAATATGTATACCGTGGCAGTATTCAAGGTAAAAAAGAATAGAGACGATAGCGGTTTAAGCTGTGATGATTATTATCCTGTGGATGATCTGTGGAAAATCTTTGAAAACCGTGTCAGTTTCCAAGTAGCGTATATTAATATACATAAGCTGAATAATAATTTGATGCTTTTCAAACAAGTGCTTGAAAA
The DNA here is from genome assembly GCA_021162505.1 of bacterium. Lineage (GTDB taxonomy): Bacteria > AUK180 > AUK180 > AUK180 > AUK180 > AUK180. The sequence continues at coordinate 4,470 of JAGGYO010000344.1, read as the reverse complement.
GCATAAAGGGAAGGCAACGGTAAAATTTACCATCAATGATACGCCGGCATATGGTCAATTAGACCTATCTCTTAGTAAAAATTTTAAAGTAAAAATAAGCGAGGAACTATATGAAGAAATTAAAAGTAATTTTGATTTTATTAACATTAATTTTTATTGAAATAATTAATGCATCAAACGACTTCAAACTAATCAACGCCCCAACAGGATTGATATTAGGAAATGCGCAGTCCTTTTCACAATTAACATTTGAAGATAATGGGAATATTAGAATTGAAGCAAATGTCGGGATCCTTAACTTTTTTGAAATAGGCGTATCCCTTCTAACCGAAAATGTCATTGGGAACAGTAACATTATTGTAAATGTTCCTGCACCATATCTTGGATTTCAGATATTAAGCCCAAAGATGAACTTTCCATTCTACACAAAATTGGGATGGGATGGGAAGGATATAATTCCGATGTTTACGCATTTAAACCCTTCTCGCCGTGGGATGTTCCTCAGCATGACTAAATTATTCAAAAACAATAAAAAATTATTTGGTACTATGACATTGGGAACACATATTCCATTTATAAATGATAACTATATGGGTTTTTATTTTTTATCAAATTTTTATTTTACAAAATTTATTACAATTTATTTCAATCTTGATGATTTCGGGGGTGTATTTCTTTCAGGAAGTCAGTCAGGTTTTGATTTTAAAGATTTTTTCCGTTTCGGAAGTGCTATTGAAGCCAATATGAACAATAATTGGGGTATTGGATTCCAATTCCTTCTTGATGGCAATGGTAATTTCTATAGATACTTTTTTGTAAGATATATGCGATGGTTATAGGAGGATATAATGGCTTTTAATGAATTAGCTTTTGAAAAACCGATAAATGAACTGAAGGAAAAATTAAATGAACTAAAAAACGGAAAAGCTGCCACTACCACTTCCGGTAAAGCAAAAATTGCAAGATATGAGAAAAAATTAAATATATTGATCGAAACTACATATCAAAAACTGACTCCATGGAACATAGTTAAGATTGCCAGACATCCGAAAAGACCCCATTTTAAGGATTATATTAAAAATCTCGGAAAGGATTTTATTGAACTTCACGGAGATCGTAATTTTAGAGATGATCCTGCTATGTTAGGAGGATTTATTACCATTGGTACACAAAAGCTCATGATCGTTGGTCAGGAAAAGGGCCGCGATACCGATGACAAGATCTATAGAAATTTCGGCATGGCATCCCCGGAGGGCTATAGAAAAGCGTTAAGGTTGATGAAGCTTGCAGAAAAATTCAAGTTACCGATTGTTACATTCATTGATACTCCCGGAGCATACCCCGGAATTGGTGCCGAGGAACGCGGTCAATCCGAAGCTATAGCTCGGAATCTAAGGGAAATGATGTCTTTGAAGGTTCCCACATTGTCCATTATCATAGGTGAAGGTGGCTCAGGCGGTGCTTTGGGAATTGGAGTTACCGACGAGATACAGATGCTGCAGTACTCAATATACTCAGTGATCTCTCCTGAAGGTTGTGCTTCAATTCTTTTCAGGGACGCAAAAAATGCGGAGATATCTGCAAAGGCATTGAAATTAACATCTTCAGATCTTTTAAAGTTGAAGGTCATTGATGGTATTATCGAAGAACCTTCCGGTGGAGCACATAATAATCCTCAATATATATATGAAAATGTTACAGGTACAATAATAAATGTGATCAAAAGACTAAAAAAGACAGGATTGAGTTATTTATTAAAGAAAAGGCTAAAAAAATATAAAAATATGGGAATCTATGAAAAGTAAAATGAAGAAAATCGGCATACTTACCAGCGGAGGTGATGCCCCTGGAATGAATGCTGCTGTTCGAGCCATAGTAAGAACGGCTTTATCTAACAATATTAAACCAATTGGGATAAATAGAGGATTTCGCGGAATTTATGAAAAGGATTTCGTTCCATTGAGCTCAAGAAATGTTGCCAATCTCATCAAAGCAGGTGGAACCTTTCTTGAAACCTCCCGATTCCCGGAGCTGAAAGATGAAAAGGTCTGTAAGGATGTAGCCGATATTATTAAAAAAGAAAATTTTGATTCTGTTTTTATTATTGGAGGAAACGGATCCCTTCGTGGAGCAAATGCTTTAAGTAAATTTGGGGCGAACACAATTGTATTGCCCGGGTCAATTGATAATGATATTCCCGGGACAGAAATGTCCATAGGAGTAGATACGGCTTTGAATACTATTTTATATGCTGTTGACAGGATAAAAGATACTGCTTCATCCCATGAAAGAACTTTTTTGATCGAGGTCATGGGGCGTGGTTCGGGATATCTTGCTTTAATGGCATGTATTGCCACCGGAGCTGATTATGTCATTATCCCTGAGTTTCCCATTAATATTGATGAGATCATATCTATGACACAGATGAGAAAAAAAGAGCATAAGAAAAACACCATAATCATTGTTGCTGAGGGTGCTATCCATGTGGAAGAATTGGAAAAAAAGCTTAAAAAAAAGATCCCGTGGGAAATAAGAAAAACAATTCTTGGACATATTCAGCGCGGCGGGTCTCCAACAGCATACGATCGAGTTTTAGCAACAAGGTTAGGAAGAGAATCAGTTGAACAGTACTTAATGGGAAACGCTAATGTATTGATCGGTTATTCTGGGACAACCTATAAGATTACGCCAATATCACAAGTGGTAAACATGGTAAAACCTGCTCCCGCAAATGATATTAAAACAGTCAGATATATGAGTACATGAAAATACAAATATTAAAAACGGACATTACTCATATTAAAGACGAATTAAAAGACATTATTAAGGTTGATGATATAGTAATGTGGTATATGGCAAAAAAAAGTGATATTGTTCCTATTCTAATTAAAGATGTTCCTACACATGTTTCATTAATATTAAAACAGGAAATGCTCTCTATTGGTTCAGATGCAGCTATTTCGTCTAATTCCATTATGAAAAGAAAGGCAAAGGAAAACATCCTATTGCTGGGTGCACCTCACATATATAGAAAATTAGCGATAAAATTGAAACAGCAGTCCTTTGGATTAAAGGAATTGAGCGAAAAGATCTTGACCTCAGTAAAGAATTATGAAAAATTTTACGAAGTCAAGACCAAGATCATGGGTATATTGAATTTAACCCCCGATTCTTTCTATGACGGTGGGCAATATATGACCAAGGAGCCGTTAAAACAAAGGATTAGTGAATTGGAAAAGTATTCATCCGTTATTGATATTGGAGGTGAATCTTCCCGTCCCGGTTCTGATACTATTAGTGTAGAAGAGGAGATAAAACGCTTAAAGCCGTTTTTTAAATCATATAATGGTAAACTTCCCATATCATTGGATACCTATAAATATGAAGTTTTTAAAAAATTCCAGAAAAAAGTCAAATTTTTAAATGATATCACTGCGCTATCGGATGAACGAATGCTACCTTTATTGAAAGACACAAAACATAAGATCATAATAATGCATATGAAGGGAAGTCCCAAGACAATGCAGCGGGCTCCTTATTACAAGGATGTAATAAATGAACTTTTGGAATTCTTTGAAAAAAAGATCAATTATATCATTAAAAATGGTATTAATGCAAAAAGAATAATTATAGACCCTGGTATCGGCTTTGGGAAAAGGTACAAAGATAATTTACGAATACTTCGGGAAATTGAAGCACTTAAAATGTTCGGAGTGAATATTCTCATTGGTCACTCGAATAAATCTCTTTTCAAAGATATTTATAAAAACGAATACGGAGCTCTCCGTGGTTTCGGTACCTTGGGGATTTCGACTTATTTAATTGAAAAGAAGATCAATTATATACGGGTACATGATGTAAAAGCCCACCGGGCTCTGTTAAAAACTCTTCAGGCAATTAGAGGGTAGAAATACAGTTGAGGGTTGAGAGTCGAAAAAAGCAGTGGGATGGGTAAATGGGTAAATGGGTGTATGAGTAAATGGGTTTATGAGTGTATGGGTAAATGGGTAAATGGGTGTATGAGTATATGGGTTTATGGGTAAATGGGTGTATGGGTGTATGAGTAAATGGGTTTATGAGTAGATGAGGGAATGGGAGAATGGGTAAATGGGTGTATGAGTAAATGGGTAAATGGGTTTATGGGTGTATGAGTAAATGGGTTTATGAGTAGATGAGGGAATGGGAGAATGGGTAAATGGGTGTATGAGTGTATGAGTAAATGGGTGTATGAGTATATGAGTAAATGGGTTTATGAGTAGATGAGGGAAGAAAAAAATATAAAAATTAGAAAAGCCACAAAAGAAGGACATACATTTAATAGTTTTGGGTTATGAGTTTTGAGTCCTGAGTTACGAGACATTCTTATGTCATTCAGAGCAAACGAAGTTTGCGTAGGAATCTCATTATTTTCCATTTGTTTTTACTTCCTCACTTCTTTTTGTGTGTCCCAAGAAAAAGATGTGTCCCAAA
>JAGGYO010000276.1 GCA_021162505.1 bacterium | reverse complement strand
GTCTATGCCTATGATATCTTATTTTAAGCTTCTAAGATGTTAAGGCATAAACATCGGTGGTAAAATAGAAGTAAAAATAATTAAAAGAATTTGTTAATTTAGTAAATTTTCTTTTTGAAACCACCTTGTCTACTCCTTAACATTTTTAAAATACTAGCATGTCCTTCTGTTTCTGTCAAATTTTATTTGCAGGATTTTACTTGTATAAAGTTCTCGGGCTAAGATTAATTTCTGGATATTTCCACTAGGAAAACTTTTTAAGGAAGTTTATCAAAAAGGAGTCCCAGTATTAAAGTCACTTATTAGGTGTTCTCTTCCTCGGACAATGTTTTTGAAATTCATAAACATTCCATCAGTATAAGGTTAATGGATACGGCCTTTAAAAATCAGCTTTTCCTCTAGACTTATCAGATTTCTTATGAAAAATTAAAAAAAGTTACCGAATTATTAACTGAATTCCTTTCACTATTTATAATTTAATTCCAGATTTAACTTATCATTCTTAAATAACGATAGATATCTTCTGCCCTTACCGGACATCCTTTAATTTGTTCACTCGAATAACTATTAACTACCCAACTGCAACACTGCCCTATGCTTATCAAAGGTTTTGCTGATTTGACTGTACCATACTTAAAATTAGAAGCAAACTCATTTTCTCTTTCTCTCAATCTTTGCCCCATAAGTATGGTACAGTGTGGAGATTGTCTTTCCTTCTGCGAACGCCGCATCACAGTTAGTATTGCTCCTTTACAGGAACTGCATGTACCTTTTTCGATAACTTTTAATCCTGGCAAGTAGAAAGGGAATTTTTCACTATTAACTCGGTCAAATTGGACCTCTTTTAATTTTAAATAAATTCAGCAATATCTGGTAGAGACTTTTTATGAATCTTAGGTAAAACTGTATCTTTAGCTGGATAACCAACGACTAAAATTAAAAAGGGTCTCTCATTCGAGGGCCGGGACAAGATCTGATTTAGAAAACCCATCTTGCTGGGCGTATAAGTTAAACAAACAAGTCCAGCATGGTGTACAGCAGTAACAAGCATACCCGTGGTGATACCTGCTGATTCATTAACATAGTAATGACTTTTTTTACTGCCATCCGGCAAAAGACTATAGCGTTGAGCAAAAACAACTATCAAATAGGGGGCTACCTCTAAAAAAGGCTTATCTTCATTGGTACCCAAAAGTTTTAAATCCTCTACCCACTTTCGGGTTGCATTTTTGTGGTAAAATTCCCTCTCTGTTTTTTCGGCTTCTTCACGGATCTGCCGCTTAACAGTAGGATCAGTTACTACTATAAAATTCCAGGGTTGCAGGTTTGCACCGCTGGGTGCTGTTGCTGCTGTACGCAAACAATCTTCTATGATCTCCCGAGGCACTGGTCGATCTGAAAATTGGCGCACCGTTCGTCTTTTTTTCATTTCTTCGTAAAATTCAGCTGAGCGTTTTTTCATCTCCTCCGGAGAATATTCATAATAGTCTGTAAATGAAGAAAATTCTGCTTTTGTCATAAAAATCACCTATTTTCTATTAAAGATTTAGACATACATTGTTATTTTTAATTCAATCAATTTAAGAGGTATCCTATCTTTTACCTTATTTTTTTCCCTTTTCACTCTCCTATGCTAACTCTAAAAATTGTTTCTCTTTTTTAGTGCCAAAGTAAATTACCTTCAAAAATATTTATATTCAGATTCTACAAAACTATTAAAATTCCCCTTCTTTTTTAAAGTCCTTATTTTTTGGTTTGTACTTAACCCTGGGGAGTATATAGAATAATTAAAAATTGATATGTCCATTTATTAAATAAATCATTTTAGGTATTTAGAAAGAAAAAATTATTTTCGCTGTATCAAAAATAAATTTAGCACCAAAAAATAAGAGAAAAACCCCACATATTGCAAATAAAACCTGTTGGAGTCTTTTACCAAAAAACTGCCCGCCCTTAAAAGATAAAGCAGAAAGAAAGTACAACCACAAAAAATCACATGACCAATGGGCAATCATAAAGATAATAAAACCGAGTAATCCAAAAGCATAAGAGCGGAAAATAAGGATAGAACCGATGGTTGCCATCCAGATTAAAAAATAAGGATTAGCCAGTGTGAGTATAATTCCAGCCTTGAGGGGAGAACTTGGGCCATTAGTTGAATCAATTTTTGCTTGTTTAATCCCTTTAAGTAAGCCAAGACCCATCTTCAGGAGAAATAAGCCGCCGAGTAAACCTATTATCGCTTTAACATAAGTAATTTTTAATATATCACCAAAACCATAAAGTATTAATATCATTAAAGGAATTTCTACAATACCGTGTCCCAGGGCAATAATTGCTCCTGCATGGGGAGATTTAGCCCCCTTACTAACTGTTACAGCAGTAACGGGTCCGGGAGCGATTACTCCGGATAAAGATATTAAAACTGCTTCTAGTAAAAAAGCTGAAAACAACAATTTTTACTCCTTAGCTCTTTAAATTAAATGATCAATTAATATTTTCATTCCGATGCCAATTAAAATTAGACCGCCGATTATTTCAATTTTCCTTTCAAAATAATGTCCAAATCGATTACCAAAATAAACCCCGAAAATCGATAGTAAAAATGTTACAACTCCAATTATTATTGCCGGGAGTGCAATAGAAACGTTTAAGAATGACAGGCTTAGACCAACGCCCAAAGCATCTCAACTTGTGGAAAGGGAAAACATCAGAAAAACTAAAAATT